>CAIWVT010000589.1 GCA_903916135.1 uncultured bacterium | reverse complement strand
TCTGGCATCGGAGGCATGAGCCACCAAATAGGACGTCCAAGAATTGAATTGCGCCATCTGCTGAAAAAAAGACAGCGAGGCGTTGTTGCTGATTTTGCTGTGTCCATTGGACCCCCAACTGATAAGGATTATAGCTATAAATAATAGAAAAAATCCTGAAAAAATACGCTTTAGCATCTGCTTAAAATTTAAAGCATCAAAATTACATAAAATTATTGAGATGGAAGAAATTTTTATTTTTGATTTGAGATTTTTGATTTAGAATTTGGGCGTGGACGCTTAGATAGATAGGCAATTTGATATAGTTATTTTTATGTCATTTGGTGTTTATTGGAATGCGGTCGGTGTTTATAGGCGTGCGGACGGTCTTTATGAGAGTTTGGTCGGTGTTTATAGGAGTTCGGTTGGTGTTTATAGGGATGCGGTTGGTGTTTATAGGATTTCGATTGGTCTTTATAAGTATGCGGTCGGTGTTTATAAGGATGCGGTCGGTCTTTATAGAAATTCGGTCGGAGTTTATGAGAGTTCGGTCGGTGTTTGTAGTCGTGCGGTCGGTGTTTATAAGCGTGCGGTCGGTGTTTATAACAGTTCGGTCGAGGCTTTGGAAACGGGCGTGGGAGTAGGGATGGTTGGATATTTTTGGTTAAAAAGTGGGGTTTTTGGGAATGAAAAATTAAAAATGAAAAATGAAAAATTTTTAAACCAAAATCCTCCCGATACTCCCGACATTGCATGTACGGGACAGGTTTGTGTGCGGGACAGGTTAAAAAGGGACAATAATAGGGAGGGATTTAATTGGTAGGTTTCGCGAACCGAATTGACATCAACAAGGGGAAGACCTAAGGAAAGGTTGTTTAAAAGTCCAAGAGATGGACACGGGGCACGCGCGCAAGGGATTGGAGCGTAAAGCCCACAGCGCCGTTATTCAGGCGCGAGGACTTGCAGCCCCGACTGCATCGGGATAAACTCCAAGCCCGACCCCCCGATTTTCTCGGGGGGATGCGCCCAAAAGAAATTTTAGATTTTAGATTTTAGATTTAAGATTTGAGATTTGAGATTGAAATAGAGTTTAGGGAAGATGATAAAAGCTTGATTCGATTTGTTATGGTTTGGAATCGAAAAGTTTTGACTAATTTTATGGGTATGAATGTCCAAAAAATGATATTGTGGAATGTTTTCTAATTTCATGTTCAATAATTTTTAGAAACAAAATGGAGTGGAATAAAATAAATATTGTAATTTTGCATCACTATTTAATGGTATGTATAATTGGAAAAAAGTAATGTCGGGCAACGATGTTTCAAAACTATTGATAAATAATGGTTGGGAATTAATTCGACAGAAAGGGAGTCATAGGCAATATAAAAAAAACAATATTGTATGCACCGTGCCGATGCACCCCGATATTAAAACAGGAACATTATCAGCCATAAAAAGAACAATTGAATTAGCAGAAAAATTATAAATATGGAAACAATTACTCTCACCTATCGTGCGGAATCTGAAAAAAATGGCTTTAGTGTCGGTTGTCTTGATTGGACTGCGGTATTTTCCCAAGGTGCAACTGTTGCTGAATGTAAAAAGAATATGATTGAAGTTACCGAAATGTTTTTAGAGCTTCTAACAAATAAAGAATTGTCAAAAGAGCAATATCCGGTGATAAAAAAACATATTGCCAATCCTTATACCTTTCAACTTACTTTTGATATTAAAAAAGCCAAACATGTTCCTGAATCAAAAATCAAATTTAATTCTAAAATCAAATCAATAAGCAATATTGCTGCTATTCTATAAACTTATGAATTCGTATAAATCATTATTAATAGTTTGGTCCCTACTAGTATGAATGTCTTAAAATTATCTCCTATTATATTGAGTGCTCTGATGTTAGCAGCCCATTTTTTCAGAATAGAGAAGGACGCCATTGTGGTGATGTGCATTTGTTTTCCGTTTTTGTTGGTGTTCAGAAGCAAATGGGCGGCACGCAGTGTGCAAATCATTTTATGTTTGGGAAGTTTGGAGTGGCTACACATTATATATAAGGATGTGGCATTGCGCATGAGTCAAGGGGAACCGTGGCATAGATTGGCTGTGGTTTTGGGCATGGTGGCAGCGTTCACCGCTGCGTCGGCATTGGTGTTCCGATTCAAAAGTCTGCGAAGATTATACGGATTTGAAGGCAGTTCGGAAAATTTGGATGCCGCTTAGAACGAAATTTCTATTTCGGAGTAAAAAATTGCTCTACACCCGGATAAAAAAACTGTTCGCGGGCTACATCTTCTTTAAACATAAAATAATGTGCACGGGCTTCGGCACACAATTCGTTTCGTTCGTTGTATAAAAAAACTTCAATGATGGCAATATTGCGTTTCTGTTCCAACAAACGGGCTTTCAGATGCACCGTGTTGGTGTCCACCATCAAAGGTTTGCGAAACTTGGTCTCCAATTTAGAAGTAACACCGGCGGTTTTCAGCTTGATTTGCACCACCCAACTGGCAATTTCGTCCATCAAAGTAGCCTGTATTCCACCATGCAACACATTTCTATATCCCTGAAAATTATGACTTGGTTGCCAATCACAACAAATGAACTCGCCCGTTTCATAAAATTCCATTTTAAGCCCGAAAATGTTGTTGGGCGAACATCCAAAACAATTGTAGCCTTCGGATTTGATATACGGATTAAAAATTTTTTTCATTGATTTCGTATTTTTTACAAAAATAAAAATTAATTTTATCCGCTGAAATAAAAAATGCAAAATGAGAAGAAATTTATTGCTAATCTTTAGCTTCACCATCCTGTTTGCTTCGTGCAAAACGGAATTGACCTCCCAGAAAAAAATCTCCATCTTACAGCAGATGGAATGGTTGCGCGGGGTGTGGATTGCCCAAACCACTGCGTTCACCTTTTTTGAATCATGGAAAAAAATAAATGACACGCTTTATACCGGAAAAAGCGTCATGCTGATATCGCGCGATACGGTTTATAACGAACGAATGAGTATCGAAGTGACTAATCAAAGCATAATTTTATACAGTAGAAACGTTCAAAATTCGAGTAGCTCGATACAAAGTTTCCTTTTGAACAAAATTTC
>CAIWVT010000588.1 GCA_903916135.1 uncultured bacterium | reverse complement strand
TCACATTCTTGGTTCTATTATCCATGTTTTTATTTGGAGGTGAAGTAATTCGAGGATTCGCTTTTGCATTGATGTTTGGTGTTGTAATTGGAACCTATTCTTCAATTTTGAACGCTACACCGATCGCGTATGACTTATTAATGTGGCAACAAAAACGAAAAGAAAAGAATTCTTTGAAACTTCCAGTGAAGAAATAACGTATAAATGTCGTAAAAAAGACAAATTAATTATAAGACCATTAGAGTTTTGGCGAACTTTATGTGATTTGTAATAAAATGGTTTAATAATAAATAACTGGTTTTTAAAAGATTAAAAATAAAGATTAAAAATAAATAAATTGTTCTTTTATTTGTATTAAATAATTAGCTAAATTAGCGCACTGAATTAGAGTTTAATATTTTTTATATGAAACAGAAACTATACCGATTAGGAATTGCAGTTTTTATAATGTTCCTTGTGACACAAACAGGGGAGGTTACCGCGCAGCGGAATTATGGATCTGATGCAGATGCTGCATTTGATACCGAACAATATTCTATTGCCATTGACATGTATAAGCAGGCTTATACTAAGGTGAAAAAAAATAAAGCTGAAAAAGCTCGAGTTTTATTTCGTATAGCAGAATGTTATCGCTTGACAAATGATAAAAAGCAGGCAATAACTTACTATACTCGTGTTATTCAAGCAAACTATCCTGATCCTATTGCACATCTATACCTCGCCGATGCGTTAAAAGGTAATGAGCAATATCCGGAAGCTATGGTGGAGTATAACGAATTTAAAAAGTTAGCTCCTTCTGATCCTCGTGGACCGGCAGGTGCAGAAGCTTGTAAATTGTCAATTAAATGGAAAGAAGACCCAACCCGATATGTTGTTGAAAATGTAAAAAAATTCAACTCCCGTCAATCGGATTTTTCTCCGTATTGGGCAGATAAAAACTATAAAACTATTATATTTACATCCACTCGTGAAGGTTCAACAGGAAACTCAACAGATGGTTGGACAGGTCAAAGTTTTTCAGATTTGTATGTTACAACCTTAGATAAAAAAGGCGCATGGAGCGAACCGCTTCCAGCAGATGAAAATCTCAACACAGGAGTTAACGAAGGACAACCTTGGTTAAATAAAAAAGCAAACGTAATCTATTTTACGCGCTGTCCTATTGTGAAAAAATCAACATTAGGTTGCCAGATATATTATTCAAAGAAACAAGGTCGCGGATGGGCTCCACCTGATACACTTAAATTAAGTGACAATATGAGTTATGCTATTGGGCACCCAACCTTAGATGAAGAGGAATTGACTATCTATTTTGCTTCCGATATGCCGGGGGGACTTGGTGGAAAAGATATTTGGATGGCTAAACGTACAAAAAAGACTAAACCCTTTGATAAACCTGTAAATTTAGGACCAACAATTAATACTACCGGTAACGAAATGTTCCCGTATCTTCGTGATGATGGGGTTCTTTTTTTCTCATCTGATGGAGCAGACCGATTAGGATTAGGTGGTTTAGATATTTATAGAACAAAATTCGATAATGGCCAATGGACTACTGCTGAAAATCTAATGTATCCAATGAATTCTGCCGGTGACGATTTTGGTATTATCTACAAAGGAACAAAAGATGAAGGATATCTTTCTTCAAACCGTAAAGGTGGGAAAGGTAATGACGATATCTATTATTTCTATTTACCACCTTTGATTTTCACATTGCAAGGAGTAATCAGAGATGACAGTACTAAACAAATTATACCTGGAGCACTTGTAAATTTAGTGGGTTCTGATGGTACTGTTATTGAAGTTAATGCTGATACTACTGGTTTATATCAATTCGGAAAAACTCAAATCTTAGAAAACACTTCGTATGAATTAACAGTTTCCGCACCAAAATACTTCCCAACCAAAGGTCGTGAAACTACGGTTGGATTACGCAGTAGCAAAGATTTAGTTCATGACTTTAATTTGGTACCAATACCTACCAAACCTATTGTTTTGCCGGATGTATTGTATGATTTAGCTAAATGGGACTTAACACCTCAAGCAAAAGACTCATTGCAATGGTTGGTGAATATTTTAAATACAAACCCAAGATGGGTTATTGAATTAGCTTCCCATACTGATAGTCGCCCTATACCTATGACGAATGATTCATTATCACAGAAAAGAGCACAATCTGCGGTGGATTATGTGGTTGACTCAAATGGCATACAACGTGGAAGAATCTATGCTAAAGGTTACGGTGCAAATCGCCCAAGAGTATTAGATAGAGATAAAAATGTGGTACTTGACCCAAAGAAATATGCGCAATGTAAAGATAAATCATTTTTCTTTGCTAAAGGCACACAAATGACGGATGAATATATTAAAACATTAAAAACTACATGCGAAAAGGAAGCTGCTCATCAATTAAATCGTAGAACTGAGTTTAGTATTTTACGTGAAGATTTTGTTCCATCAAGTTCAAATGATTCTACGGCTCAAAACTATAAAATTGAAATCAACCCTATGGATAATATCCTTACAATATTGCCTAGTGGTAGTGGAACATTTGAAGGTCGCCTCGTGGCTAACGGAATTTCTACAGATTTCAAATATGACGCTGCTGAAGAAACCATGCAAATTTCTGATGTGTTTGTAATGAAACTTCTGAAAGAATATCGCATAACGGTTTCCGATTTCAAGGATAAAGCTAAAGCATTCAACGAAGACGGTTCGATTAAAGAAAATGCTATTGTAAATATAAAGAAAATAGTTATTGCTAAAAAAACTCAGAAAAATATCGAAGCTGTTATTGTAAAGAGTTTAACTCCTAACGTTATTTTGGGATCGAAAACATTATCTAAATTTGGTGAATACACTGTGGACGACGAAAAGAAACAACTTATTTTCGATGCTCCTGCAGTGCCAAACAATGGCGGAAACAAGTAACTTCTAAAATAAAGATTAATAAAGGAAAGCGTCCCGACACGTTAGTGACGGGGTGCTTTTTTTGTTCAAATATGAGTCATTCAGAGAAATATAATCTTCGTGGAGTATCGGCATCAAAAGAAGATGTTCATAATTCTATTAAGAATATTGATAAAGGCATCTTCCCAAAAGCCTTCTGCAAAGTTATTCCTGACATATATGGCAACGACCCTGCTTACTGCTCGTTAATGCACGCCGATGGGGCTGGCACAAAAGCTTCTCTTGCGTATGTATATTGGAAAGAAACAGGCGATCTTTCTGTTTGGCGCGGCATAGCGCAAGATGCTGTCGTGATGAACACCGACGATTTACTCTGCATCGGGGCAACCCAAAATATTATTTTATCTTCATTAATTGGTCGAAATAAATTCTTAATCCAGGGGGAAGTTATTTCCGAAATAATCAACGGTACCGAAGAATTCTTGGAATTGCTCCGTAGCTATGGTGTTTCTATTTACGCTTCAGGGGGCGAAACCGCCGACGTAGGCGATTTGGTCAGGACCATTGTGGTTGATTCAGTTGTCTCATGCCACATGAATCGTGATGAAGTCATCACGAATGAAAAGATTGCTGATAAAGATGTCATCATTGGATTGGCTTCTTATGGCAAAGCTACCTACGAACAGGAATACAACTCTGGAATGGGTAGCAATGGATTGACATCTGCTCGCCATGAGGTTTTCAATGCCATATATAAAGAAAAATATCCCGAAAGCTTTGACAAATCTATCCCGGAAGATTTAGTTTACACAGGAAAATACTTACTCACAGATAGGATTCCTGAAATGCCTATCTCCATTGGAAAAGCTGTCTTATCGCCTACACGCACTTATGCTCCATTGATGTTGAATATCCTGAAAGAATTCCGTTCCCAAATTCATGGAATCATTCATTGCACGGGCGGGGCACAAACAAAGATATTGAATTTCGTTTCCGACATGCATATTGTAAAAGATTCCCTGTTCCAAATTCCGCCTTTATTTAAACTAATTCAACAACAGGCAGGATATGATTGGAAAGAGATGTATAAAGTTTTCAATATGGGACATCGTATGGAAATTTATATCCCCGAAATCTACGCTCAAGAAATAATGAATATCGCAAAAGAGTTTAATATTGATGCCCAAATTATTGGTCACTGCCAAAAATCCTTCGGAAATTCGCTGACAATAACTACAGAATTTGGTCGTTTTTCGTATTAGCTCCCATTTTTATACTAACTTTGTAAACAAAAAATTTTTATGCTTGAAAAACTCGAGGCTATCCATGCACGGTGGGAAGAAATAGGTCGGTCGATGAACGAACCGGAAGCCATTAACGATGTAAAACGATTTGTCAAATTGGGAAAGGATTATAAAGTCCTTTTACCCGTGGTGGAAGCCTATAAAATCTACGATACTGTTTTGAAACATATTACTTCTGCAAAAGATGTTATGTATAACGAAAAAGATGAAGAGATGCGCGCCTTCGCAAAGGAAGAGTTAGACCTTTTAAATACCCAAAAAGAACAATTAGAAGAAGATATCCGTTTGCTGTTGATACCTTCCGACCCTGAAGACGAAAAAAATGCTATCGTTGAAATTCGCGCCGGTTCTGGTGGCGATGAAGCCAGCATCTTTGCAGGCGATTTATATCGAATGTATTTGCGTTATGCCGAACTAAAAGGTTGGAAAACTGAATTGGTGGACATGACCGAAGGCACAGTTGGAGGTTTCAAGGAAGTTATCTTTAATATGTCAGGCGAAAACGTTTACGGGCTGATGAAGTACGAGTCCGGAGTGCATCGGGTGCAGCGCGTACCTAAAACGGAAGCGCAAGGCAGGGTACATACCTCAGCCGCTTCTGTAGTGGTGTTGCCCGAAGCCGATGAGTTCGATGTTGATGTGAAAGAATCCGACATCCGCAGAGATACTTTCTGTTCATCAGGACCGGGAGGACAGTCCGTCAATACAACTTACTCTGCTGTTCGATTGACGCACATCCCGACGGGTATAGTGGTCATCTGCCAAGATCAAAAATCGCAAGTTAAGAACTTGGAGAAGGCGATGTCGGTGTTGCGGAGCCGTATCTATGAAAAAGAACATCAGAAATATTTGGATGAGGTTTCGTCAAAACGTAAAACTATGGTTTCATCAGGCGACCGTTCGGCGAAAATCAGAACGTATAACTATCCCCAAAGTCGCGTGACGGATCATCGCATACACCTGACGCTATATAATCTGCAAACGGTGATTGACGGGGGTGGAGTGCAAGAGCTAATTGATGCATTGCAACTTGCAGAGAATGCCGAACGCCTCAAAGCTGCTGGAGAAGAAATTTAAAACACAATACAGACGTTATGACACGAAAAGAATTATTTGCCAATATAAAAAAGAAAAAATCTTTTCTTTGCGTTGGCTTAGACACTGAGATCACAAAAATCCCAAAGCATTTGTTAGCATTGGAAGATCCCATCTATGAGTTTAATAAAAAAATAATAGATGCGACGATTGATTTCACTATTGCCTATAAACCCAACTTAGCCTTCTATGAATCTATGGGAATTGCTGGTTGGAACAGCTTACAGAAGACTATTAACTATTTGGAACATTATCGTTCCGAGGTGTTTTTGATTGCCGATGCCAAACGCGGCGATATTGGCAACACATCATCCCAATATGCAAAGACATTTTTCGATAAAACATCCTCAGGATTCGATTTTAATGCCGTAACGGTGGCACCTTATATGGGCGAAGACTCCGTAGCGCCATTCTTGGCATACAAGAATAAATGGGTCGTGTTATTGGCACTCACCTCCAACAAAGGGACTCAGGATTTCCAATTTCAACGCATCATGACGCTCGAAGGGGAGAAATATTTGTTCGAATTGGTTTTAGAGACGGCGAAACGATGGGGCAGCGAGAACAATATGATGTTTGTGGTGGGAGCCACCCAAACCGAGATGTTGAAAGATGTGCGCAAGATAGTACCCAACCATTTTTTGTTGGTTCCGGGCGTCGGCGCTCAGGGAGGCAGTTTGCAAGAGGTGGTGGCTTCGGGTATTACCAAGGAATGCGGCTTGATCATCAACGCATCGCGAAGCATTTTATACGCATCAGCCGAGAAAGATTTCGACAAAATGGCAGGCAACGAGGCGAAACTATTACAAAAAGAAATGGAAGTCGAACTAAAGAAATATGGCATTATTTAGATGAAAGGATTACTGTTTGCCATTGTTCTGTTTTTTATCTGCATAAACAATTTATGGGCTCAAGAGAGCGTAACCAACGATACCATTGACGAAAGCATCCGTGTGTATGACAAATTGTGCCCTATTTTGGGCGGAGATTCTATTCGTTATACGAATGGGGTGAAGTGTGTGGGGCTGATGAAGGATTATTATCCCAACAAAGTGTTGAAACATAAGGGATATTACGACCAAGGACAGATCGTAACGGTGTTTACAAACTATTACGACAACGGGACGATGGAACGCAACTTCGCTATTAAGACGGAAACGAAAGGGAATTTGGAATTATACTATCGCAACGGGAAAATCAAGGCGAAGGGGGAGTATATCAAGGGCGAGATGTTGAAATGGGAGGATTATTTTGAGGATGGAAAGCTTGAATATGCGGAGGAATACAATCGGGGGATGGATTATCATCTATATATGAGGTTTTATTTTGAGAATGGTATGCCAAAAGTGTTGTTTGAGTTGACGGACACGAAGAAAAGGATGTATTCCTATAAGGAGTTTTATGAAAATGGGCGCGTGAAGGAGGAAGGCGCGAAGATACAGAACCAATCGTCGGGGGATTATATGCAGGATGGCGATTGGAAGTATTATGATGAGAACGGGAAGTTGACATTGATAGAGAATTATATCAGGGGATCGCTGAATGAGGAGCAGAAGTTTTGAGGGGATTTTGATTTTTGATTTGAGATTTTAGAATTTAGATTTTATGACCACTGAGACACTAATTGCACTAAGAGGCACTAAGTGGATTTAAGAAGATTTTGGGTTGGGATTTTGAGGAAATGGGGGTGGAGATGGGGGAATTGAAGGGATGTATGGTTAAATTAGATATATGTTTACGAAAAATGGTATGAAAATTAGCTAAAATGTTGAAATAGTTTGATGTAATGGCTATATTGGACTTTTCCGTTGTATCTAAAAAACGAAAAAGTGGCGTCATATATCTTTCCGGTGTATCATAAATTGTTTCCGCATCATCATAAAAGTTAAACGATGTATCATAAATTGGTACCAGTGCTTTATAAATTGCGTCCGTAGTATCATAAATTATGTCCGCGATATCATAAATTGCGTCCGCAGTATTATATTAAGCGTTCGTAATAGAAGAGGAGGTTTCAGTAGTATCTTATTTGTTTTCATAATTAAAATAATATTTATTTTAGAAATCATTTTTAAAATAGAATTATTTGCATTGTTTATATTTAGTTCTATATAAATTAAAATAGATACATAGTTCGATTGGTATTTTGTTAAATTGACAAAAAGCTTATCATAAGCTTGAATATATTTATTGAATACTATTTAAAAAGATATTGAAATAAAGAAAATATATTAGGCAGAAAAAAATTATATATAGAAAAGCTTTTTGTTTAATAAATATATATTACCTTTGCAAATCTGATTTTAAAATATTTGAACATGGAAAAGATACATTTAATTATTGTTGCTCGACTTGATGAAGTACCTACGTTTGGGCAATTTACAATTACGTCTTTGACGCGAGATTTTACGTTTTTTAGCGAGTATAAACCAAGTAAATATATTGAGAATTTTATAGCATCATTGGAAGCGAAACAAATACTGATTGAAAATATTGTTTATCCAAAACAATTAACTGCTGAGTTGAAATTGATTACTATCCGTTTGACGAATAATGTTCTTAGTTTACGAGGTTATATGAATTTATTGGAAGGTTATGTGGTTGATGCAGTTGATTTGACTGTGGGTGTGAAGGATTTTGGTATCAGTGAAGTCCGGGTTAAGGTGGCTTCAATGGATGTTGAGGGTTTGAATGGTAAATTGGGTTTGTTGCTGAGTAATATTGATGCTAATTTTGATGCATTGGAAGCAGTTGGATATAAAACTACAGATAGAACGGCTTTGGGGGATTTGAGAACTGCGATTATGCAGGATAAAGGGGCGCAAAATACGAAGGAAGGTGCTCGAGCGGAATTGGTTGAAAGTAATATTGGCAAGATTAATGAATATATGGTTGATATTAAGAGTATTTGGGCAGATGGAAAACGATTGTTTAAAATTAATAATAAAGTGAAATTGCCTGATTATACAAATAGTGCGATTTTGAAGCGAATTAGACATGATGAGTTGCATACGATGATTATGGGTAAAGTAATTAATGCCGCAGGCGAAATAGAAAGTGGGGCAAAGATTAAAGCAAGACCTGTGTTGGTGGGGAAAAGAGGGAAAACGGTGAAAAGTGATACAGATGGTAATTATGAATTGAAAGGTTTGAGACCTATTAGTCATTTGATTACTGTTACACTGAAGAATGGTGGAGTATTTATTGTGAGCGTTGAGGCAGTGACGAATACGAGGGTGGTGAAGGATTTGGTGGAGCCGTGATTGGTTGATTGGTTGATTGAGTTGATTGGTTGATTGGTTGATTGGTGGATTGAGTTGATTGGTTGATTGAGTTGATTGGTTGATTGAGTTGATTGGTTGATTAGTTGATTAGTTGATTGAGTTGATTGGTTAATTGAGTTGATGGGT
>CAIWVT010000587.1 GCA_903916135.1 uncultured bacterium | reverse complement strand
CGAATCAATTACACAAGTGATCGAATCAATTAGTCAAGTGATCGAATCACTTTGTTAAGTGTTCCGTTTACGTAATAATCTCTATAAATTTTCAGTTATTCAAAAACGCTTAAACGTTTTGTTTACAGCACAAAAAAATAAATCTAATTGATAGAGTCGCAATATTTTCCTTTAGGAAGAAATCCTACGAAAGAAACATTAAAACTTTCTACTTCACTTTCTCCACATAGTCGAGGTCTTTGCCGTAGGTTTCATCAATAAAGAATACAGAAATGATGGCGATGGCGATGAAAAACACGCCGACTATCACGGCTGAAATCCATAAACCATCATTTGTACCAGTAGAAGAGAAAAGGGTGGTGAACATACCTAAAAGATAGGTGATAAGTATGTTGGCACCTCTCACGAAGTTTGGCGCAGAAGTGGTAACGGTTGCGCGCAAATTGGTGCCAAATTGTTCGGATGCTGCCGTAACAAACACGGTCCATAAACCTCCCATTGGAATACCCATAAGTAATAGAATTGTGTAAAATACATTTGGACTTGCTCCATGTAAAGAAAAATAAAGGATGCAAAAGAACGCTATCGAAATGATTGCAATAAGAATAGGCTTTTTCCGTGATTTTAGCTTCAAAGAAAGGTAGCCAAAAAAGAAACTACCCACGGCTGCCCCGATATAGTGGAGCATCACGGAAGTGGAACCTTTGATAGGTCCGGAAATATGCAAAGCATCTTGTGCAATAGTGGGTGCGTTGATGGCTAAAACGCTTACAGTGTACCACGAAGGTATCCCTAATAAGATGATGAAGATAAACTTCTTAAAACGCTTGATGTTGGTGAACAAACTGATGAAGTTGCCTTTGCTTACTTTAATGCCTTTGGTTTTTTCGTACATGCCTGATTCATATACCGCTATTCTCAAAAATAATAATAACAAACCCAAACCGCCGCCTGTCCAAAAAGCAACACGCCAATTAAATTTCTCAGCCACTGTGAAAGCTAATGCAGAGCCTGCAATGCCAATTCCTGAAACGATGCTTGCTCCCAAACCTCTTGTTTCTTTTGTCATGATTTCGGAAACCATTGTGATGCCGATGCCCAATTCTCCCGAAAGACCGAAGCCTGCAATAAAACGTAAAGCAGCATATTGTGGAATGTTTTGCGCAAATCCATTGGCAATATTGGCGATGGAATAGAGAAAGATGGTCATAAACAAGATGGACATGCGACCTTTTTTATCACTTAATATGCCCCATACGATGCCGCCAATCAACATGCCCGCCATCTGCATACTCAACAGAAAATTGCCCTCCGAAAACAAAGCAGCTTTGTCGGTAATTCCTAAATCAATTAAACTGGGGTTTTTGACAACACCGAACAATATCAAATCATAAATATCAACAAAATAGCCTAAGGCAGCAGCAATAACGATGATGTTGAAGATTTTTCGGGAAGGTGCTGGATTCATAAGCTGGTGAATTTTGATTTGTTTTTACTTTCTCTTTATTATACTATTAATGTTACAAATTCTTGTAGAAAACCCTACGATGTCAACATAAATGAATGAAGTTTATTCTTTAATGATTTTTCTACATTCAACGGTTTTTCCACAATTAATTTTTATGATATACATACCGCGAGCCAATGAGGACGTTTCCACTTGTGTTTTCCCTGCAACAATTCCTTTGCAAACTTGCAGACCTATTGAATTGATGATTTCAAAATTCGCAGCCGTAGCATTGTTTTCGAGTTCAATATAGATGTTGTCGGTAACGGGATTTGGATATGCTTTGAAGGAGATAGGATACGCATTAGCAGCTATGCCGATGGGGACGCCTATGATTTCTATCAGATTAGAGAACGAAGGGTTTTTGCCATTCACAGCATCAAAGTCAAGTTTCTTGGTGAAATTAGTTGAGGTAATATCGTATTCAAATATAACGCCCAGACTGCTGGTGCCACCGGAATAGGTCATGCCATATAATTTCCCGTTGGCAGCTTGCAACAATGAACCTTCGGGATAACTGCCCAAGGTGGTTCCGTCAAAATCGAGCTCCTTTTCAAAGGTGCTTGTCGCAATATCATATTCGAACAAAACGCCTTTGTCATTTGTCCCGCCAAGGTAGGTCATGCCATAAAGTTTTCCATCGTTCCCTTGAATCAAAGAGCCTGTAGGGTTTCTGCCGTAAGCAGAACCTCCAAAGTCGAGTTTTTTCGTATAGATGTTCGTGGCAGGGTCAAACTCAAACAACACACCCATATCGCTGCTACCCCCTTGGCTTGTCATGCCATATATCTTTCCATTCAAAGCTTGCATAAGGCTTCCGTTGGGGCGACTGCCGCTGTTGATGCCGTCGAAATCGAGTTTCTTGGTGTAGGTGCTTGTGGCAGGATTATATTCAAACAAGACACCATTGTTGGATGCACCGCCAAGGGAAGTCATTCCATAAAGTTTGCCGTTGGTAGCCTGCAATAAGGCTTCGTAAGGATGTTGCCCACTAATAACACTATCGAAATCAAGTTTCTTTAGGTAGGTGTTAGTAGCCGCATCATATTCAAACAAAACGCCATCATCATTGCTGCCTCCTGCATACGTCACACCATAGATTTTGCCGTTAGTGGCTTGTATCAATGAACCCCTAGGGTCTTTGCCATTCGTCGCTCCATCGAAGTCAAACTTCTTTGTGATGGTGAGTGTGCTGAGATTGTATTCAAAAATAACACCCATATTGTTAGTCCCGCCCAAGCTGGTCATGCCATATATTTTACCATTGATTGCTTTAATCAAGGAGCCGCTGGGGGTTTTGCCATTGGTGGCTTTTTCGAAATCGAAACTTTTCTGAAAGGTGTTGGAGTTTGCGTCATATTCAAACAGCACGCCCCAACCGCTTGTGCCCCCTTCGGAAGTCATGCCATAGAGTTTGTCGTTGGTGGTGCGTATCATCGAACCAAAAGGGGTGCTGCCGGCATTGGCACCATCGAATTCAAACTTTTTAGCGAAGGTGCTTGATGTATAATCATATTCAAACACCACGCCCATGTCGAATGTACCTCCTGCGTTGGTGATACCATATAATTTGTTGTTTGCGGCTTGAACTAAAGTGCCGTAAGGTCCTGTGCCGTTCACATAGCCATCGAAATTGAATTGCTTTGCGTAAGTGCTCGTTGTTAAATCATATTCAAACAACACTCCCAACCAATTGGTGCCACCCCCACTTGTTAAGCCATACAATTTCCCGTTACTGGCTTGCATTAAACTTCCATAAGGATTGCGCCCGTTGTTTGTGCCATCGAAATCCAAGAGTTTCAAATAGGTGTTGGTGGCAGGGTCATATTCAAAGAGCACACCATAATCACTGCTGCCACCTCCATACGTCATTCCGTAAAGTTTATCGTTGTTAGCGTTCAGTAAGGTGCCATAGGGGTTACTGCCATTTGTTGCTGCCGCGAAATCAAGCTTCTTGGTAAAAGTACCGGTGCTTAAATCGTACTCAAACAATACACCGAAATTATTAGCCCCGCCTTGAAACGTCATGCCGTAGAGTTTTCCGCTGGCAGCTTGCACCAAAGAACCAAAGGGATATTCGCCTTTGTTGATGGCAGAAAAATCGAATTTCTTTGTGAAGATGTTGGTAGCGGGGTCGAACTCAAACATAGTGCCTTGATCGTTGATTCCGCCACGGGAAGTCATGCCATAGAGTTTGCCGTTGGAAGCTTTCATCAATGAACCTCGTGGGCTGCTGCCATTGGTGCTGCCCGAAAAGTCAATCTTCTTCACATAGATGCCTGTGGCTGCATCGTATTCGAACAACACCCCCATGTTGAAGATGCCACCTTGATAGGTCATGCCATAGAGATTTCCGTTTGCGGCTTGACACAAATCGCTATACTGAGGGTTTTCGCCTGCAAATTCTATACTAAAAGGATACACCACATTTTGGTTGTTGCCGTTGGAGTCGGTTTGGAATATCACGCCACCGCCTTCTCCGCCGCGAGAT
>CAIWVT010000586.1 GCA_903916135.1 uncultured bacterium | reverse complement strand
TGCTCAAACTTTAAATTATTTTGCTTGCCAAAAACAGCGAACAGGAGAAACGATGCTTCCTTCCGTTTTTAGTTTGGTCATAGCTTTATCAACTTCTTTGCGGTCGAGACCTGTCAATTCCACTACTTTGCCTGCATTTACAGGTTCTTTTGATTTTTTGATGGCTTCCAATACGATTTCTTTTGCTTCCATGATGGTATTTTTTTAATGATAAATGAATGAATTTATTTTTTGCAAAGTTAAGAATTTTCTTGCTACTATCGAACATTTTATACCAGCAAATACTATATTGTTATCAAATCCAAAATCACAATTTGCCAATTCAAATCTTCATCAATTCCTTATATAACATCTGAGTGGGCAAGCCCATCACATTATAAAAAGAACCTTCTATGTGCTCAATGCCTATATAGCCCACCCACTCTTGTATGCCATAAGCACCAGCCTTATCAAAGGGTTGGCAGGTGTCAATATACCATTCAATTTCTTCAAGGGTCAGTTGGCGGAACTTCACTTTCGATTCGGCAAAAAACGTAAGTTGTTGTTGATTGGTTTTGATGCAAACCCCTGTAAACACTTCGTGAGTCTGTCCTGAGATTTGCGAAAGCATCTTCACGGCATCTTCGCGGTTTTTAGGTTTGTTGAGCATGGTATTGTTGAGCCAAACAATGGTGTCGGCTGTGATGATAAGCGTTTTGGCACCAAACTCTTCGGCAGTAAAAGCTGAGGCTTTCAACTGTGATAGAAAAACAGGAATTTCTTCACGGATAAGCGAATCAGGACAAGTTTCTTCCACTTCGCGAACAATAACATCAAAAGTTAATCCAAGCCCTGCCAAAAGTTCTTTACGCCGAGGCGATGCCGAAGCCAAAATGATGCGATAATCCTTTAGTTTTTGATTTAATATCATATTCAGAAATTAATGGAAAGCATTTGAGTGGAAAGCAAACCTGCCAGCATCATAATTTTAAGAAAATTGCTTAGAAATTGATAGTGTGAAATCTCAACAGCTCTTCTTAGAGTAACTAAAAAATAGATGAACATGAATTGGAGCACAAAAAAATAATAGGTAGTTATTGGATAATCTTCAAATAAAAAATACTGAGCCACTGCCAATATAAGCATAGTGAAAATGCTTAACCATTGAATCGTTTTCTGTGTTTTCTTAACGCCAAGACGTATGGCGATGGTGTCAAAGCCTTTAAGTTTTTCCAGTTCTCGGTCTTTAATACTCAAAAGCATTTCAAGGATAAGCGTCAGCAGAAACCCTAAAACCGCCATACCACCCACAAAAACCGATATGATTTTGAAACAATTGATAGCTGCAGCAAACACCAAAGGGTCAGATTTAATAGCAAAAAACTGAAACAACCACACCACCATAATCGAATAAGCCACCACCAACCCGATGACGATGTTTCCTGTCAGAAACTGTCGTTTATATTTCAGCGAATAATAGAAAAGTGCCAAAGCAATCACCAAAGGCAAAAAACCTAACTTGAAATTGCCCACGCGAAAAGCACAATAAAAACCAAGCAAACAAGCAATAGTGTTCAATACCATATTGAGCATGTATTTCTTTTTCTTGGGGATAATTTTTTGTTGAGAATTCTGATTCGAAGCGTCTGCAATCTCAATATCATAATAATCAAGGATAGCATAGCCTGCCGCAGCCAAAAGCACATTCGACAACACGAATAATGCGAAATCGAAATGCGAGACAACGATGTCATAATTGCTCAACAAGAATATGGGACGTATCAAATAAAACAACACCAAGTACTGGGTTAGAATCAGCAGCAGCAAGTTTATTGGACGAAATAATTTTATATAAGCTTTCATGGATGAGAATTTTTTGCAAAAATACAGAAATATTGACTTACTTATGATTTAATAAGCATGAATCAATAATAGTAACAAATAAACAAAAAAGCAAAAAGAATAAGTTTATGCTTTTTTCAAGGGAAATATTATTTTAATAGTTCTTTGCTTTGCGTTCAAAATACGATTTTGGATGATCGCAAGCAGGACAATTTTCCAAAGCTTTTTTTCCTTTGTGAACATAACCGCATTTGCGACACACCCATTCTTCTGCTTCTTCGCTTTCGAACACATGATTTTCTTCCACATTGCGCAAAAGTTTCAAATAACGCGCTTCATGTTCGGCTTCTATTTTTGAAATGAGCTTGAAAGCCATTGCCACTTTCGGGAAGCCTTCTTCTTCAGCAATGCGAGCAAATTCAGGATAAAGCTCAGTCCATTCTTCGTTTTCTCCATTGGCAGCAGCAATCAAATTGTCGGCGGTGGTCGAAATCATTCCGGCAGGATAAGTGGCTGTGATTTCAACAGGACCTCCTTCCAAAAAACGAAAGAAAATTTTGGCATGTTGTTCTTCCTGCATTGCCGTCAGCATAAACAATTCTGCTATCTGCTCAAAGCCATCTTTTTTGGCTTGTTTGGCAAAAAAAGTATAACGGTTTTTGGCTTGCGATTCACCGGCAAAAGCTTTCAATAGATTTTTTTCGGTTTGTGTTCCTTTAATGCTATTCATGTTTTTTGTATTAAAATGGTTATATAGAAATTGTTCTTTTCAAATATTAATATACAAAATTAAAAAAATATTGGTATATTTGCACAAATTCATTTTTTTTAATGAAAATAATTTTCTCAACAAACTAACACGCAGAATACACTCAAACATCCCATAGCAAAGGATTCCAGACCGAATAATATCTTTATAAAAATAAATTATTAAAAAATAAATCATTTTAAAGTTACCATATTGGTAGAAATGTCGTAACTTTATCCAAGTTTAAAAAACCCAATTCTAATGAATACTTTACCATCTTACCTTTTTGCTCCAACGGGCAAAGACAAATTTAAGGAATATCTGCAAAAAGTAGATGTTTCGAAAAACAAAACATTTATTTTGATGGACACTAATACCAAAAAACAGTGTCTGGATAAATTCGTTACTGATTTCCCTGAATTGCAAAATGCCGATTATATTGTGGTACGCAATGGCGAACAATTTAAAACAATTGAATCCTGTCAATTGATTTGGAAAAATTTGACCGATAATTATGCCGACCGCAGCGATTTATTAGTGAATTTGGGTGGTGGTGTCATCACCGACATGGGCAGTTTTGCCGCTTCGGTATTTAAAAGAGGCATGCAATTTTGCAATGTGCCCACTTCCTTGTTAGCAATGATTGATGCTGCCATTGGTGGAAAAACTGGCGTTGATTTCATGGGATTGAAAAAATAGTTGGGTTCTTTTGCTCCTGCCAACAACACCTATATTGATATTGATTATTTAAAAACATTGCCTCGCGAACAATTGAATTCAGGCTATTCCGAATTATTGAAAATTGCTTTGATTGATTCCAAACCTTTATGGACAGAGCTTTTGACTTTTGAATATAATGATATTGTCAATAAACCCGACATCATTGCCGAAGCAGTGCGCTTGAAAGACGCCATAGTGCAACAAGACCTTTATGAAGAAAACATCCGCAAAAAACTGAATTTTGGACACACTATTGGTCACGCCATCGAATCATATTCCATTATGCATGGAAAAAACCCTTTGTTACATGGCGATGCAGTGGCGATTGGCATGATTTGCGAAACGTGGATTTCCAACAAAGTGTGTGGCTTGTCGGATGCATTGACTGCTGAAATCATTGACAAGGTAGTTGTTTCGAGCGGAAAATATAAATTGAATGTTGACAAAGCCGAATTGCTACGCATGATGCGCAATGATAAAAAGAATTCTGGTTCCAGAATAAATTTCACTTTGTTAGCCGATGTGGGTGATGCCCGCATTGACCAAACTTTTAGCGAAGAATTGATTTTTGAAGCTTTGAATTATTATTTCTATCTGTAGTTTTGCATCTTCATTGCGAAGAATTCTTATGCTAAAAGTAAAATGAATCGTATTCAGATACTCATCGGCACTCAACACATCCAAACATCTGTCCGTTTACCCGCTTCCAAAAGCATCAGCAATCGTTTGCTCATGATTAAAGCTTTGTGTACAGACGAGTTCAGTATTACAAATCTTTCAAATTCTGAGGATACTTTATTGCTACACGATGCTTTAGAAAATGCTTCTGCACACGATATATTTCAAATGGACAATGCCGGCACTCCCTTTCGTTTTCTAACTGCTTTTTTTGCCCTCACGGAAGGGGAAAGAGTATTGACTGGTGCTACACGCATGTTGGAGCGCCCAATAGGTCTTTTGGTGGATGCTTTGATCGGCATGGGCGCACGTATCACCTATTTGAACCAAATTGGCTTTCCTCCTATCCACATCGAGGGTGCTTCGCTCGAAGGCGGCACTGTAAACATCGCTGCCGATATCAGCAGCCAATTTATTTCGGCACTGCTGCTGATTGCCCCCAAACTTAATAAAGGTATCGAACTTCATCTACAGAAAAGTGTCGCTTCTCAACCGTATATAAAAATGACCTTGGAGGTGATGCGCAACTATGGTATCACTTCTTCGTATGAACAAAACATCATCCGCATACCACCTCAAAAGTATGTTGCAAAAAATAGTATTGTGGAATCCGATTGGTCGGCGGCAGCTTTTTGGTACGAAATTGTGGCTTTATCTTCAGAAGCAGACGTTGAATTGTTAGGTCTGCAATACGATACTTCGCAAGGCGATGCACACGTGGCTGAGATATTTGAGAAACTTGGCGTAGAAACCACCTATCAGGCAAATTCCATTCTACTCAAGAAATCAAAACCAACTGTTGATTTTATAGAAATAGATTTTCTGCACATACCCGATATGTTTCCTTCCATCATTGCCACTTGCGCTGCTTTACAAATCAAATTTCGTTTCACAGGTATCGAAAACCTCAGCATCAAAGAGTCCAACCGTGTGGAAGCTATGATTTCGGAGTTGGGCAAATGTGGTTATCAATTTCACTACGAAAAGCCACATGCCTTATTATTCCACGGCGAATGTCAACCACAACCAAATGCGTCCATCCAATTTGACTCGCATAAGGACCATCGCATCGTCATGGCATTGGCTCCTTTATGTTTATATGATTTAGATGTTACCATCTCGGATGCCGAATGTGTGAAAAAATCCTATCCAAATTTCTTTGCCGACTTAGCCCAAGCAGGTTTTTTTATTTCTGATAAATAAATTCTTTATAATTTTGACATTATTATTAACCCATCCATCATGAATATCTATCAACAAATTTCAGAAGCGCAACATGCGAATCAAGAATGTGTTTTTTGCGTCATCACCGACACCAAAGGCTCCTCGCCGCGCAAAGCCGGCTCAAAAATGCTGGTCTTTCCCGACCGTAAAATCTTCGGAACCATAGGCGGAGGCAGTATCGAATTTCAAGCAATCACCGACGCCATCGAATTATTGAAACAAGGGAATCCAACAAAAAAAACCTATCAATTGGAACAAGATTTGATTATGCACTGTGGCGGCACGGTGGAAGTTTACTTCGAACCCATCAAAAGCACCGCAGAACTCCTGATTTTTGGTGCGGGACACATTGGACGTGTGTTGGCGAAATATACCAAAGACTTTGGTTTTCGAATCACCCTATTCGATTCGAGGGAGGGTATTTATGATGAATTCGACACCGCTGCGTATCAAACCGTGTGCGAGGATTATGTGGCAGCTATTGAAAAAATCAATTTCACCCATAACACTTATATCGTGATTTTGACTCACAAGCACGAATACGACGAAACCATAGTGGGCTTTTGCGCCCGAAAACCTTATGCCTATTTGGGCATGATTGGCAGCAGCCGCAAAGTTGCCGATGTGAAAAAGAATCTACTCGCCAACAGCATTGCCACCCAAGAGGAAATTGACCGCATAGATATGCCTCTTGGAATCAAATTCAACGCCGAAACCCCCGAAGAAATCGCCATCAGCATCCTTGCAAAACTCATTGATGTGAAAAATAATTTGCTTACCAAATAGGTAAATAGATACATAGAATTTTTGAATTTTGATTTAAGATTTATTGTTTAAATTACCACAAATGCTTTTAGACACATAGAATTTTGGATTTGGATTTTTGTTTTGGTAACTATTTTTTTGTCCATTTCTAAGTACTAACAAAAAAAAAATTAGCAAATTTGTGTAAAAATATTTGTGATTAATAAAAAAGTAGTATCTTTGCACCCCAATTGCGAAAGTAGCTCAGTTGGTAGAGCACGACCTTGCCAAGGTCGGGGTCGCGGGTTCGAGTCCCGTCTTTCGCTCAAAAAGAGTCTTTTATCACGATAAAAGATTTTTTTTATGAACACGTGTTCTTTGTTGCCCTGGTGGTGGAACTGGTAGACACGCAGGACTTAAAATCCTGTGGCTTTTGCGGCCGTGCGGGTTCAAGTCCCGCCCGGGGTACAACTTTAAATAAACAACCCTTGTAAATTATATATTTGCAAGGGTTGTTTTGTTTTAAGGAACGAATAAGAGTACAAAATTTATGTGGAGTATTTTGTCTTTTTGTTGCTATCAATTTTTTTGTCTTTCATGGATGAATCATGAAAAATTCCTCCAATGCAGTAGTCAATATGCCAATTTATCTTTACAAATATTTTAAGTGTACTGTTGAGCTAATCCCTTTGTAATTCATAGCGTCCTAAAATTTGAAACTAAAGTCTGTTTGGAAAAGTATGCTTTTGATAAAATACCACAGATTATTCTTTTTATGAATAAGAAAATGAATGATTTTATCCTTTTTGCCTTTTCGAAGTGGAATCAAACTTGAAACTTGTAACTTTCAAATCTAACTCAATTAACCCAACCTGTCCCTAACACGCACCTGTCCCGAACATGAAATGTCGGGAGTGTCTGGATCAACCTAATTAACCCAATCAACTAAATTAACTCAATTAACCTATCAACTAAAAGTAAACAACAAATTGGCAAAGAAATTCCATATCATCACGATTGCAACGACGAAGAGCTTGGAGAGGTAGAAGTTTTTTTGGAATTTGCTAACCAATATCCAGAGAAATAGAGTGCTGATGCCAAGTCCGATGAGGGAGATGGCGAAAAAATGGAAGTATTCGAAGGCGATTTCGGGGTTGGTGCTGTGGAAGGTCCAAATGCGGTTGAGGAAGTAGTTGGAAGTGGCGGCAATGGTGAAACCACAGGCGTTGGCTACGTATTTTTGTATCTTGAGAAATTCTTTGCAGATGTAGGTGATGCCAAAATCAACAATCACCCCCGAACATCCGACAATACCGAACTTAAGGAATTTGAGCAGGAAGGCTTTGGTGAGATATTGAAACATCGGGCGGGTGGTTTACTTATGGTTTAAGACTTCGACGGCTTTTTCGAACACTTTGTCGGCGGGCAACACGGCGGGATAATAGGCGGCATCGTCGAAGATGTTGCGTCCGATGGCTCCTTTGATGAGGGCTTTGAGGGTGGTTTCGGAGGCTTTGATGCCTTCGTCGTCGCGTTTGATGCCATTCTTTTCAGCGAAAGCGATAAATTCCTGGAAGATGGCAGGCGTTACGTTGAACTCCACCAAATACTTTCGTGCGTTGATGTAGCATCGCAGAAACTTGCGATGGCTGTCGGCATAGTCGAAGCCAAAGTCGTAGATGAGTCCTTTGTTGAGAATTTTGCGGTAATAGTCGGAGAGGAATTCGGTTTTGTAGGGCACGTAGATGTCGGGCATGATGCCACCGCCGCCATAAACTGTTTTGCCGCCCGGGGTTGTGTATTTAATTGTGTCAGCTAAATTGACGCTGTCCATGGCTTCCGCTTCGTCTTCCACAAGGCGTTTATAGAAGTCCATGTAATATTTCTCGTAATCGCCTGAATAGGGCTTCTGTATGCAGCGTCCCGTGGGGGTGCGATAGCGCGCAACGGTGAGACGAATGGCAGAGCCGTCGTTCAATTGAATTTGTTCTTGCACCAAGCCTTTGCCGAAAGAACGACGACCAATGATGGTGCCGCGGTCGTTGTCTTGGATGGCTCCTGAGACGATTTCGGTGGCGGAAGCAGAGAATTCGTCAATGAGGATGACCAAATCGTTGCTCTCAAAGAGACCGTCGGAAGTGGCGTAGTAGCTTTTCTTTGAACGATGAGAGCCTTCGGTGTAAACGATGAGTTTTTTGGCAGCCAGGAATTCGTCGGCGATGTTGATGGCAGCATCAAGATATCCGCCGCCATTGCCGCGCATGTCGAAGATGAGTTTGGTCATGCCTTGCTTGGTCATTTTGCTTAGAGCTGCGTCAATTTCATCGAAAGTGGAAGCCGAAAACTTGCTGAGTTTGATGTAGCCGATGCTGTGGTTGATCATATAAGAATAATCCACGGCTTTGGTCGGAATCACATTGCGGGTTATGGCAAAGTCGTAGTACTTTTTCTCTGACTTGCGATAGATGTTTACATTGACGGTGGTGCCGCGTTTTCCTTTGAGGCGTTTCATCACGTCCACATCTTTAATTTTGATACCTGCTGCGTTTTTGCCATCAATCTTCATGATGCGGTCGCCGCCCAAGATGCCCAACTTTTCGGAAGGACCGCCAGGCACGGTGTTGAGCACGGTGATGGTGTCGTGAATCACGCGGAATTGTACGCCGATGCCATCGAAATTACCCATCAAGGGGTCGTTGACATCGTTAAATTCGTCGGCACTGATGTAGGCTGAATGGGGGTCAAGTGTTTGCAGGAGGCTGTTCAGCGACTTCTCAGTAAGATTGTTCTTGCTGATGGTATCCACATAATCGTTTTGGATATAATTCATCACGTCGTTGAATTTGTCGTAATGATTTAGCTTTAAGGAAAAGATGTTGCCTCTGCCGTTTAGGGCAGGAATGAGGGTTGTACCAAGAAAGATACCCAAAATCAGCGTCAACGCGAAAAAGATGGGCAAGTAGATAAATGGGCGTTTGTTTTCCATTAATGGAATGTTTTAAATTAAAAACAGGTTGCCAATAAAGCATGTTTATAGGGCTTTAAATGACAACCTGTTCGAATGTACCCGAGGCCGGAATCGAACCGGCACGAGTGTAACCTCATCGGTTTTTGAGACCGACGCGTCTACCAATTCCGCCACTCGGGCTTAGATGTTATCAGAACGTTTTGTTTAAATTGGTTTGCAAAAGTAGTAATTTGTTTTAACATAGCGAAAGAAAAAGTAATAATTAATTATAATATTTTTTTTAGCAGGGCTTATTATGCCTAAAACTATTAGGTTTAAAGCACCTAATAGCTACTTCTATTCCACTGTCGTTATTATTATATTGAAGAGAAAACATTACTCTTTTATTATCTTTCTGCATATAGATGTTGTTCCGTTGGATAATTTCAATACATACATACCTTCGGGAAAGTTCTCGGTGGAGATGCGAAGTTTGTCCATGATGTGGTTGGTGTAAATCACTTCGCCGATGGTGTTCAGCACTACAACAGTCAAGATGTCCTTGTTGTTAGCTATGGCGATGTTGACTTCGTTGGTAACAGGATTGGGGAAAATACTGATGGCTTGAGCAATTTCGTTGAAAGCGATGCCGGCATTGGTTACGTGTATGATGTTGGAGGTGTCGGAAGGGCATCCGCCAACAGTTACGATAACATAATAATCTCCGTTCACGGTGATGGTGAAGCTTTGATTGGTGGCACCGCCGATGGCGCCGCTTTGGTTGTACCATTGATTGCCTGTTGCTGCATTGGAATAGAGTACACCGCCTACTTGGGTGATTACAGGCGTTGGGGGTGTGGTTGGAGGTGGGTTTATCACTACAGAAGATGCGGCAGAGGTGCATCCTGCACTATTGGTTACGGTGAAGGCATTGGTGCCCGGGGTGAGTCCCGATAAGGTGGTGGTGGTTCCATTTCCTGACATATTCCCGGGATTAATGATCCAAGTTCCTAATGCGGGTAAGCCGTACAGCACAACGCTTCCCGTGCCAACGCTACACGTAGGTTGGGTGATAGTGCCAACGGTTGGAGCCGTGGGAACAGCGGGAGCGGCATTGATGACGACATTAGCTGTTGGCAGGGAAGTGCATCCTCCGGCAATAGTTACGGTGAAGGTATAAGTGCCCGGAGCCAAGCCTGTGATGGTCTTGGTGGTTCCCGAGCCTACAATATTCCCCGGATTGATGGTCCAAGAGCCGCTGGCGGGTAAGCCACTCAGGGCTACACTTCCTGTGGCTAAGGCGCAGGTGGGTTGTACGATGGTTCCAACAGTTGGAGCAGAAGCTGCTGCTACTACTGAGCCGCTTGCGGTTACGGCAGCACTCCAACAGCTACCGTTATAGGCGCGTACCCAAACATTGTACGTGCCCAAGGTTGTTGCCGTGGTGAAGGTGGCTGCCGAATTGGATGTTTCGGTGCCTGTTGCGGAGCTTACCCAATAGCAGGTGCCGGATGCGCAACTCCCTTTAGTGAATGTAACTCCCGTGCCAACGCATTGCGGACTATTGCTTATGATGGCACCCGGAACCGGTGGCGCTTGAATCACGACAACAGTGGTGGTGGTTGACGTGGCAGGGTTGCTGCCTGCCGGACAGGTGGATGTGCAATAGTAGTAAGTGGTATCTGTTAGCGTGGGCGAGTTGAAAGAAGTGGTGGTTGCAGAGGGAACAATCGCAAAGTTTACATTATTATTTGAAGAATACCATTGGTAGAGAATGCCTGTTTCCGTAGAAAAGCCTGATAAGAATATGTTGCTCTGACCTGAACACGAAATGGTGCTTGGACTGCACATAGCCGTTCCGGCAGGTGGAATACCATTAACGGTAACGCTTGTGGTGTTAGATGTGTCTGCTAATCCGCTGTTGGTGCAGGTGGATATGCAGTAGTAATGGGTGGTGGTGGTTAGGGTAGGGGTGGTGTAGCTAACAGCATTGGCACCAGATATTAGGTTGAAGTTTACATTATCTGTGGAAGAAAACCATTGAAAGGTGATGCTGGCGTCGGTGGTGTAATTCGCTAAGGTGAGTACGCTATTGCCTGAACATACCCTTGAAGTTGGGTTGGCAGAAGCTGTTCCCGGGGAGGGAGTTCCCGAACATTGGGTAACAATCACGGTGTAGTGCAACACGACTTGTCCGCGTGCACCTGCACCTCCCGATACATTGGAATGCCAAGAGCCACCTCCGCCTCCGCCCCCGGCGGGTATGTTTCCTGAAGAGCCTGCGCCGCCTGTGAAATTGCCTATCCACCCCGTACCTCCACTGCCGCCTGCTGTGCCTGTGCCTATGGAGCCGCCTGCGCCGCCATTCGCTGTTCCGTTGCCGGGACCGCCGCCGGAGCCGTTGCTTCCATTGCCTGCGCCGCCGCCTCCACCGCCGCCCCAACTCGTGGTGCTTACTGTTCCAATAGAGCCATTGCCCCCCGTGCGATTCAGTGCGCCGCCTGTGCCTGTGCCGCCTGTGCCTGCTATGGCGTTGCCGTTGTCAACATTGGTGCATCTGCCGCCTGTTCCGCCTGCTGCGCTGAGGTTGAATCCTGTGCCGACGAAGGTTGTTGCGCCGCCTATGCCGCCATAAGCAGTGCCGCCACCAGCCCCTGCGCCTCCGCCTGTGCCAATTGTATAGTTATAAATATCGCCGGGTGTTACAGCTACGGTTGCTGCTGTATAGCCGCCGCCACCGCCGCCACCGCCTGTGGTGCCGTATGTATCCGCACCGCCTGTGGCACCGCCACCGCCGCCACCGCCGCCTTGACATTCTACAGATAAAGAGAAGACGCCTAAGGGAACGGTCCATGAACCGGATGTGGTGAGCGTTACTGTGGTTTGTGCCCATGCGCCTAAGCTACATTGCAGCAGAAGTAGGGCAGATACGAATACGGATTTGGTTCGTTGCAGCAAGGTTAAGGTGCTTGCAGATGGGTTGAGAAATGAAAAGAGACGGTTTTTTTTCATAAGTGTAGTTATTTCTGTTAGGTTTGATGGGTTTATATGTGAAGGTTTATTGAAATAAAGAGCAAATATAGTGATTATTTTGACATCTTAATGATGATAAATACTTTATTTAACATCTATTGATGCCTGAAGTTAGATGGATAGTGGGCTGTGAGATATTGCAAGGGCTGAAAGTTTAACATATCGCTCTGCGAAATAAATCTTTTTGTAGGAAGACTTGGGGAAGGATGGGCTGCAAGGTATCACTCATAAACGAATCCCGACACTTCCAAAGATTGGTGTACTGGACAGGTTACGAATGGGTGCACTTTTGAATGTTTGGTATATATGGTTCTTCTTTCAGCTAAAGGATTCGCAGGCTTACTTGTTTTGCTTCTGTTTCAATAAATCTCGTATCTCCGTCAGGAGGGCTTCTTCTTTGGTGGGCGGTTTGTTTTCGGTGGGTGTGATGGCTAAATCTTTGCGTTTGCTGATTTTTACCATCGCTTTGAGTATTAAAAAAATGGAGAAGGCGATGATGAAAGAATCGAATAGGGTTTGCAGAAAGCTGCCTATTTTGATAGTTACTGCTGCCACGGCGTTGCCTGTGAGGGGGTCTATATGCGCATTGCGCAATGGAATAACTATTTCGGTATAATTCACACCGCCAATGAGCAAGCCTATGGGCGGCATGAGGATGTCGGCGACTAGGGACGCCACGATTTTTCCGAAAGCCGCGCCGATGATGATACCGATGGCGAAATCTATTAAGCTGCTTTTGAGGGCGAAGTCTTTAAATTCTTTTAATACACTCATGGTTTCTTATTTGTTTTTTTGTTTTCAAGTAACCGCCTTGGTCACGTAGCTGTCAATTGTTAGCTCCATGCTTTTGGCTTAATTATGAATATAAATGCAAATATACATCTTTTTAAAGTATTAAGGGGGGAAATAATAAAAAAGTTGATGTTATTTCGAAAATAGTAGAGACGCAAAATTTTGCGTCTCTACAGCACGCCTGAAATTAACTCCGCGTTTTAACGCGGAATCTGATGAAAACAACATCCATAAGGGCTTTAGCCCTGCATCAAAATCATCCATTTCAGGGCTAAAGCCCGCCGCTGCTATCTTTGTTCAGCTCCGCCTTCCACGACACTTTGTGTGCGGGACAGGTGAAAGGCGGAGTTATTATTTTGGCAGTGATAGGATGACTTGGAGCCATCCTATCACTTTCCTTCAAGCTAAGCCTGTCTATTTTCATTATGTCATACCCCTGCAATATGCCTGCGGGTTTCCGCTAAGACTATGTCATACCCCTGCAATATGCCTGCGGGTTTCCGCTAACACTATGTCGTACCCCTGCAATATGCCTGCGGGTTTCCGC
>CAIWVT010000585.1 GCA_903916135.1 uncultured bacterium | reverse complement strand
GTTATTGTATTCATCCATACTGAATTGGTTTAGAATATTTCCTGGAGCTACGCCCAGTCCAACAAAAGTAACTTTGCCATTATCTAAACTAAATTTACTTATTGCAGTTTTTTGTGTTGTTCCAAGGTTAGGGAAGTAAATGCTTTTTACAAGCATTCCTGCTTCGATTGGTATTGTCCCGTTATAGTCCGAGTATTCCCAAATGGAATCTGCCAAGTAAAGGTTGTTTTGGCTGGCGTATAAATTATTTGCCGAGCCAAGTACTGTTTCTTTAGCAAGAGTTAAATCGTCCAAATTGAGTGATGCGATTGTAATAAAACTTTGGGGCATTACTCTTGGCATAATCCCGATTTCTGTTGGTACAGCAATTCTTTCTTCTACTCCGTTAATTCGCATTAATGGAATAATATTATTGCTATCAGAACTTGTTCCGTCGCTTGTTCCTGAAGTGTTATAAAGGATAGGATAATTTGGATATGAATTAATTACAAAGTATGCGAAGTTTCCAATTAGTCTTGAATTCAAATAACTTCATTCGAAATCAACTTGTTTTTCAAGTATTGGATTTGATTTGTCGCTTATATTGTAAACAATTACTGAAGAAGTTTGGCTTCCTCCCCAAGGCATACTCATTGATTTTGAAGCTATTCTTGATTGGGCAGCATCTGTTGCGTAATAAGGGTAATATCCTCCGTAACTATTCGCAAAAACAATTAACTTATCGCTATTGCTTGAAATAAATAATTCGTTTGGTGTTGCGCCGTTTAAATCAATTGTAGAAATTATTTTAGCGCTTTCAGCAGGGAATGCGTCAACAATATTTAGTTTCCCGTTTGATATTGCATAAATATATTTTCCGTCATTTTTGATTATATCTGCTTCATCTACTCCTTCAACCTGAACATTTGTAGTTGAATGTGTACTTGATGAAATTGTACTGTTTGTTCCTTGTGTATTTGTTGCTGCGTCTGATGCGCCTGATTTTGCAACTTCATTCAGCATCGGCATTACTCCTCCGCGAGCATAGTATCCTTCGCCGTAACCTGAATTTTGTGCTTTTTGAAGTGCGTTAAAAAGCTCGTCGTAACTATTAAAGTGAGCTAGTTGAACTGGGTTAGAAATATTTTCGCCTGGATTTGGTGCAGTAATTAAAAATAATCCTGCCAAAACTATTACTAATAGCACTGCTCCTGCAGCTATTACTCCTACGCCTAGTTGTCCTCTATTATCTAATTTATTTCTATATTTGTCTAAACCCATACTAAATCACTCCAAAATACTGCATATACTTAGAATCTTAATATAAAAAAGGGTATTGTTTTGCTTCTGTTTTGCCCGAAGGCCAGTTATTACTGAAATTTTAGTTCAAAATAAGTCTAAACCCTATGTTTAAAAAACAAAGTAAGAGCCTTTTTATAAGTTGAAGCAAATTTTTGAAAATTATCAATTATTCTGGGATATTTATGAAAACAAAAGAAGTTGTTAGCCTTGAAAAAGTTTCCAAGGTTTACGGGCTTGGGGATATTGAGATTCGTGCACTTGACAAAGTTGATTTTGATATTTGTAACGGGGAATATGTTTCTATTATGGGCCCAAGCGGCTCGGGAAAAACTACGCTTTTAGATATTATGACGACAATGCTTCAGCCAACTACGGGAAATGTATTTATCGAGGGGGTTAATACAACAAGCATGAGTAATTCAGAATTAGCTTCATTTAGAGGAAAAAAGATCGGATTTATTTTTCAGACGTTTAATTTGCTTCCAAAGCTTTCGGCTCTTGAAAATGTTATGACTCCAATGTGGATTAATGGGGTTCCAAGGGATGAGCGGGAAGACAGAGCAAAGGCGCTTCTTGAAGAAGTTAGTTTAAGCGATAGATTATATAATCGGCCAAATCAGCTTTCCGGAGGTCAGAAACAAAGGGTTGCAATTGCCCGCGCTTTAATCTCACAACCC
>CAIWVT010000584.1 GCA_903916135.1 uncultured bacterium | reverse complement strand
TCAATGGCTATACTGTAAATATAGTATAACCTTGCACAGTTGTCAATGGTTATATAGAAAATATAGTATAGCCATGCACAGTTGTCAATGGCTATACTGTAAATATAGTATAACCTTGCACAGTTGTCAATGGTTATACTTAAAATCAAGTATAGCCTTGCACAGTTGTCAATGGCTATACTGTGAATCTAGTATAATCATGCACAGTTGTCAATGGTTATATTGAAATTCGAGTATAGACCTCTCGACTTGTGATAAAAACAATCGTCCTACCTATTCTTTTAATCCATGCCCAACAAAAAACAATTTAACCATAAAACAATTTATCTCTCCAACCCTTTTATTGCTTATGGTGTAAGTTGTTTTTTTAATATCATAGCTTTCGGCGGTTAATTAATATTAATGCGCTACCTACTGCCATATCTATTTATTTAGTAATTTTGCATTCAAAAAAATTAAAGAACTGAAAAAAGCGGTTTACATAGTGTTGTTGTTCCTACTGATGTTGCAATCGGGGGGCTTGTTTGTTGTATATAAAATGCAGCAATACGCCGCAAAATATGCCATGCAGCAAAGCTTGCATAAAAGCTCACAAGCTGTGGAAACATTGCATATAAGTCGAAGCGAGTTTGTCAAAAGCCGCATAGACAGCAAGGAAATCCGTTATAAGGGGAAGATGTACGACATCCGCTCGATGAGCATCATGAACGATAGTGTTCATCTTATGGTGGTTCATGATACGAAAGAGGAAAACATTTTGAAGAAGATTAAAAACCTTTTTGCCGACAATCATTCTCAAAAGAACAAAGTGCCTCAGGTGTTGATACAGTTGCTGTCGTTGGATTATATTCAGCATACCGTCAACCTCAATCCGTTTATAACTCATCATGTCGTTTCTCTAAATCATCATTTTTCAGAAAATATTCTTTCACAAAACTCCGAAATCCTTCTCCCTCCACCTGAGCCTGTATAGTTCTTTTTAGGTAAATATCTCTTTTTTCTGTACGCTACATTTGGCGTGCTTATCCTTATTTATTAATCAAAAAAACTATAGTAAATGAAAACAAAAATCATTGTAATCATTGTGTTGGTGCTGTGCTGTGTCCAATTTACTTTTGCACAACAAGCAACTGACACATCAAAAATAAAAACAATCACCCTCGACGAACTCACCATTTCTGCCAATAAGTTTGCAGAAACCAAGAAAACCGTTGCTCAACAGATACTCATCATGAATCAAGCACAGATTGCTGCCACGCAATCGCAAACCACTGCCGATTTGATACAAAGCACCGGCTCAGTGTTTGTTCAAAAAAGCCAACTTGGAGGCGGAAGCCCCGTGTTGCGCGGTTTTGAAGCAAGCCGTATTGTAATGGTGATTGACGGCATACGAATGAATAATATCATTTACAGAGCCGGTCATCATCAATATATGGTCACGCTCGACAATTCGATGCTCGAACGCACCGAGATTTTGTTTGGACCTTCGTCCACCATGTATGGCAGCGATGCTTTAGGCGGAGTGATTCATTTCTACACCAAAAGTCCTCAATTTGCTGAAGGCGATAAAAAGACCAATATTAAAGTGAATGCGTTTTCCCGATACGGAAGTGTAAATAAGGAAATCACAGGTCATGTTGATTTTAACATCGGTTGTAAAAAAATCGCTTCCCTCACCGCCATTACCTATTCGAAGTTTGGCGATTTGATTGGTGGCAGAAATCAGAATCCTTTCTATAATGGCTCCTTTGGCGAACGCCCATTTTATGTGGAACGCATCAATGGCAAAGACTCATTGGTTACAAATGCAAACCGCTACAAACAAGTTCAAACGGCTTATTCCCAATATGATATTTTGGAAAAAATCTCCTACAAACAGAATGAACATATTACCCACGGTTTGAATTTTCAATTCTCCAACTCGTCCAACGTTCCGCGTTACGACCGTTTGACCGATCCGAAAGGCAGCGGTTTGAAAAACGCTGAATGGTATTATGGTCCACAAAAACGTTTGTTGGGTGCTTATGATTTGAATTATCACGATATGAATGGGCTGTTTCAAAATATCCATGCAAACATCAATTATCAAAATATTGAAGAAAGCCGCCATTCACGCAAGTTCGGCAACGATAATCTTTCTCAGCAAATTGAAAAAGTTCATGTGATTGGATTGAATGTGGATATTCAGAAAATCATAAAGAAAAACCATATTCGCTTCGGTGTGGATGCGCAATACAACATCTTGAAATCAACTGCCAATAATTTCAATATCGTTAGCGGTGAGGTAACTCCGTATAATACACGTTATCCTGACGGCAAAAATACCATGATGAATATGGGTGCTTATGTATCCCACGTTTGGGAGATTTCCGACCAATTGGCGCTGACCGATGGTTTGCGCATTGGGTATTCCATGCTTCATTCCACTTTTGTTGACACCACCTTTTTTAAATTTCCGTTTACAGAAGTGAATCAAAACCATTTGGTTTATTCCGGAAGTATTGGTTTGATACACACTCCTTCGGATAATTTGAAACTGTCATTTATCGTATCCACTGGATTCCGTACGCCCAATGTGGATGATTTGAGCAAAGTGTTTGAAACCGCTCCCGGCAATGTAATTGTTCCGAACAGCGATTTGGGACCTGAGAAAACTATTAATACCGAATTGGGTGTAACGAAGATCTTCGACAAGAAAGTGATGTGGGAAAACTCCATTTATTATACACAGTTTTATGATGCTATAGTAACGGATAAATTCCAATATAACGGTCAGGATTCAATCATGTATGACGGCACCATGAGTCAGGTTAATGCCAATCAAAACAAAAAACATGCTTACGTATTTGGCTTTTCTACGAACCTAAAGGCGCAATTCGCCGATAATTTCATGTTGAACTTCGGATTAAATTATACCTACGGAAGAATCAAAACAGACACAAGCGATTATCCTTTAGATCATATTCCTCCATTGATGATGCGTTTGCAATTGGCTTACAACTACAAGTTTTTCAGTACAGATTTTACTGTCAACTTTAACGGCTCGAAAATGTTGAAAGATTATAATTTGGGCGGTGAAGACAATGAAGTGTATGCCGTTACCGACTATGGAATGCCCGCTTGGATAGTTGCTAATTGGCATGTGGCTTTTGAAGTATGTAAATATTGTACACTTCAGGCAGGTGTAGATAATATTTTTGACACACAATATCGCACCTTCTCCAGTGGCATTAATGCTCCGGGAAGAAACATTTTTGCAGCAGTACGTTTGCATTATTAATAATGTATTTCGCTGCACCAAGCAGTAAAGCAAAAAGCCGTAAATATGAATTTACGGCTTTTTGTTTTGATTTTCAATACAGTTTTGTTAAAAAACCACATCGTTATTGAAGCTTATGCTGTAGTTTAGTTTTACAGCTTGGGCACAAGTGGGATGTTTTTTGATCAATATCTTCTACGTATGTGCCTGAAATCATCACGCAGTCGGGCACATGGCAATGAATGAGATTAAAAGTGTGCCCCAGTTCATGTATGATTTCTTTGCTGAATCGTTCGAGCAGAAGGTTGTCATCAGGAGCTATGCCGTAACGTTCGTTGCTTAAACGAAATATAGATGCAATGCCGCTACGCCCACCAAGATATGCTTGTCCGAAAATATAAGTAAAAATGGGAATGAATAAATCTACATTGAATAAACCTATGGTTTTGCAGTCGTCTGAACAGAAATGATCTTCAAGTTGTTGTAAGAGTTTGTTGGCATCATACTGCCTACGGGCAGGATGATAGAAATCGCTCAGGTCAAGATGTCCTTCGCGTAGATGAATGTTGAGTTTATATTCATGATGAATATTTTCTACAACATTTCTAAGGAAATTATTCTCGAAATATCCAAAAGAAATTAATGTGATATCGTGCAGATTCATTCCATAAACTATAAATAATTATGAATCATTGATTGATTTGACCTGTGCTGTAAATCCTATTTATTTGTGGACTTTAAATTATATTTCTTGATTTTATTATAAAGTGTAACGCGGTCCACTTGGAGTGCCTTAGCTGTGCGCGATATGTTCCAATCATATTTAAGCAAAATATTAGAGATATGCTTTTTCTCTAGCTCATCAAGACTTTCCACAGAGGTGATTTTAATATTTTTCTCCAAAGGAAGATCTTTTAAGGTGATTTTTTTTCCATTACCAATCACAATAGCGCGTTCAATCATGTTTTCAAGTTCACGAATATTACCAGGAAAGTCAAATTCCTCCAGACGTTTCAGGACACTGCGATGTATAGGGATGGCAGGTTTGTTCATCGAAGTACAATATTTCTTAATAAAATACTCGACAAGCAAAGGTATATCACCATGTCGCTCGCGCAATGGGGGCACATGGATGTTCACGACGTTCAACCGATAAAATAAATCTTCGCGAAAAGTGCCTTCTTCCACCATAAGTTTCAGATTGCGGTTGGTGGCGCATATCACACGGAAATCGGATCGTATTTCTTTGTTGCCACCCACGCGCATAAACGTTTTGGTCTCGAGCACTCGCAACAATTCCACTTGCATTTTTTTGGAAACGGTGGCTATTTCGTCAAGGAAAATTGTGCCGTTATCCGCCATCTCAAAACGACCTTTACGGTTATACATAGCACCCGTGAACGCACCTTTCTCGTGCCCAAAAAGTTCGCTTTCTAAAAGACTTTCGGTGAGCGCACCACAATGAACACTTATCAAGGGGAAATACTTGCGCGGAGAATTTGAATGAATAGCCTTTGCAATGAGTTCTTTGCCTGTACCACTTTCGCCTGTGATGATAACAGATGAGTTGGACTGCGCCACACTTTCTACTTCGGACAGTACATTTTGCATTGCTTCGCTTTTGCCGATAATATCTTCCACATTTTGAAGGGTAACAACTTTTTCTTTGAGCGTTTCGTTTTCTTTTGTCAGGGAGATTTGTCTGGTAGCATTGCGAATCAAATGCGACAAATCATCAGGGTCAAAAGGCTTGGTAATATAGTCGAAAGCACCATCTTTCAATGCCTGAACGGCAGTGTCAACGGTGGCAAAAGCCGTCATGACAATAACTATAGAATCGTCTTTTAGTAATTTTATTCTTCTGAGCATTTCTAAGCCGTCCATACCCGGCATTTTGATGTCAGCTAAAATAATATCATAATTATCGGATTCAAGTTTCGACAGTGCGGTCTTTGCGTCTTCTGCACACTCAACCTGATATCCGTCTTCCATAAACCAGTTGAAGAGAGAGTCTCTAACGGAATCTTCATCGTCAACAATTAAAATTGAAATTTTTTTACTCATAATTAGGTTTCCTTTATTCATTTTTTAATGGTAATGTAATACCAATGTTCGTACCTTTTGCAATCTCGGATTTTACGCTCACTTTTCCGTTGTGGCTTTGGACAATTCCATGCACGATAGACAAGCCCAGACCTGTGCCTCTTGTATTATATTTTGTTGAAAAGAAAGGCTCGAAAATATGAAGAATGTCATCGTCGGAAATGCCGTTGCCGTTATCAATGATTTCGATAGTGATGTGGTCGGGGTCAGGATTGAATGTTTTGAAAAGAATTTCACCGTTTTCTACAACAGCTTCTGAGGCATTGACCAAAACAGCAATGCAAGCTTGTTTAATTTGATTTGGACTGCAATAGACAACATCATTGTCGGCTGAAAAATCCGTAAGAAAAGTGATTTTAGCAAGTTTCAAAGCATGACTCATCAAATCTGCGGTGTCGTGCAAAACCTCATGGATGTGCTTATTTTCAAAGAAATTCTGATCTTTACGGGAAAAATCCAACAAACCTTTTACAATATCGCCACAGCGTTTGGTTTCGCTTTCAATCATTTTCAGATGCTTTAAAATAGATTCCTTTTTACTGGATTCTAAATCTTGCGTGAGCAGTTGTTTATAAATCAATTTGGTATAAATCAGTATTCCAGATAGCGGATTGCTGATTTCGTGAGCAACAGAAAGGGATAATTTGCCAAGGGAAGCAATTTTTTCGATGTTAATTAGTTCGTTTTGGGCTTCGCCTAATTCTTCGGATTTCTTTCGTACTTTGTATTCAAGCTGTTGAGACCAATTTTGCAACTCATTGTTGGCGGCTTGCAAATTGTCGAGCATGTTGTTGAAAGCCACTGAAACCATACGCATGTCATCTAATTGGTTGGGATTTACCTCCAATCGTGTGTTTCGGTCGCCTTTAGAAACAGCATAACTCGCTTTTATTAATGCATTCAAAGGATTTTTGATTTTCTTTCTTGTAAAGATGATGAGAAATCCCAAAAGCAACAGCGTTGTGAACGTAGCTAAAAGATAGAAATCTCTGGATGATTTATCCACGGTATTGTCAAGATCTTTGAGCGGAATTTTAATTACAAGCGAGCCAAGAACTTTTTCGCTTTGAGGATGAGCGTGGCACGAACTTGTATAACAGGATTTTTCGTTCATAATCGGCGAATTAATGAGTAAATGCCTATCAACATTGTCGTTTTGATTCATCTCACACTCGCTATTAACATTAATGATTTTGTAGAAATTGTCTTTTTCGGGCAACATAGATTTTATACTCGAATGACAAGCTAAACAATTGGGATTGCTGTGCCCTGTGGTGCCGGCTGCGAAGGATGAATACGCGAGATTTTCTTTACTGTCGTATAAATTCACATCATCAATGCCCGACATTCTATTTATAATATCAAGGGTGTTTTGCAAAGCATCTTTATTATTTTCGAGCATAGAGCGATGCAATGCACTTTCAACAAGCAAGGCGGTATTTGTACCTCGTTGCCGTATGATACTTTGCATGTAATCTTCGTTCACCGACCTGAAGATTATTCCAAATGAAACAAACAGAAATACCGATAGAATGATGATGATGTAAACAACACGAGCATATATCGAAGAGCGAATCTTTGTATATTTTCGAAGGATTGGACTGTCAAGGAAGTTGCCGATTTTTTTTATCATTATTTCTAAGCCATTAATAGACCACGAATGTATGAAACTTTTTCGACATTGTGTCGAAAAAATTTACTTTTAATAAAAAAAAATCTTTTTATGATGCTAAAATCCTAAAAATATGAGGGGTTTTTTTGCAGTTTTTTTTGCGATAGTGATAGAAATATTATACCATTACATATTAGATATTAGTCCAAATCCAATTTGGTATAATGCCTATAGTGTAGCTATTATAGTTCATTTTCCAGTCCCGCACATGAGCCTGTCCCGATACGCAGTGTCGGGAGTGTCGGTGTTGGACTATTACAGATACCTTGTCGGTATTACAACAATCTTGGTACTATTTTGAAGTGTTAATAAATTTCATTTGAAATTCTTCCCACACTTCAGGTCCGAAATCTTCAAGCAAATTATCTTTCAGCTCGCCGCCATCCTGCAGTAATATTGGAGAAAATTCCGCTTGATTTTTCAGGATACTAATGGCAAGAAAATCTTTTAGACGTGAGAATTCTTTTTTCAACCATTCTTTATAGGTATCTGCCATAATCAGAAACTGCAATTCTCGCGTCCAATTCGAAGGCTCAATCGTATAAATCCATCCGTCTTGAAACGGAGAAGAATGTAGTGGTGCAGAATCTGCAATCAGTTGAATGTTTCTTGAAAGTATTGTTCCCGAAATAGGAGCATTGATGGTTAGCTGCTTTCCATCGCGAATGATTGAAATTGCTGGCTCACCTTTTCGAATTTTTTCGCCCGGAGCACACATCTTTACACGATTCAAAGGTCCGGTGATGTGGAGCAAAAAATCATCAATTCCAATTTTTACCACTCCATTTTTTTCCATAAAAGCCCATGTATGAGTTTTGTCGAAATATATACCTTGGGGAACCGATACAGAAGCGGCATTAAAAACACGAATTGAATCTACAGATAAGGCAGGAACTTTTACGTTTCTTTTTCTGCTATACTGAACCACTGCATCCACTGTGAATACTATCACTACAAATGCTAATAAAATTAAAAGTACCATGATTTCTATTTTTTAAATTAAACATTATTCTACGAATCAACAATGATGCCAATATAATATTGTCGCCTAACTGACTGTATCGTAATTTATTATAATAACAACCGTTAAATTATTAAACACTTCAGTTGTTTAATAATTCAACACTATTGTTTATGTTTGTATCTAAAGTACATAATT
>CAIWVT010000583.1 GCA_903916135.1 uncultured bacterium | reverse complement strand
GCTTTGAAAATCCCATATACTTTTCCGATTTTTGTCGGGGCAATGCCTAAGCCGGAACAAACTCCCGCACAAATGGTGTTCGATGAAGTAACAAATGGGTAAGCACCAAAATCAATATCCAGCAACGTACCTTGCGCTCCCTCTGCCAAAATGCTTTTGCCTGCTTCCAATGCTTGATTGATATAAATTTCGGTATCAACAAACCGAATAGATTTCATCGCTTCAATGGCTTGAAACCATTGATACTCGTATTCTTTGAACGGCAAACCATCAATACAATGCTTATGAATATCAAAATCGTATAAGCCTATTATTTTTATATGGTCGGCAGTTAGTTGTGCATATTTTTTTATGAAATCAGCATGAAGAATATCACCTACACGAATCCCTTTGCGGTTATATTTATCCGAATACGTAGGTGCAATTCCTTTGAGTGTTGAGCCAATTTTAGCATCGCCTTTGGCTTGTTCATAGCAAGCATCAAGTGCCCTATGAATCGGCAAAATGAGATGTGCACGTTTTGAAATAATAAGAGTGTCGGTGGCTGTAGGATTATAGGTTTGAACCACCTTAAGTTCTTTTAAAAGAATCACAGGGTCAATCACAACGCCATTGCCGATGATGTTCATGGTGTTTTTATGTAGGATACCGGAAGGGATGGTGTGCAAAATAATTTTGTTGTCATCGAATTCAATGGTGTGTCCGGCATTCGGACCGCCCTGAAAACGTGCTATTATATCATATTGCGGAGTCAGGGCATCCACAATTTTCCCTTTTCCTTCGTCGCCCCATTGAAGCCCTAAAATTACATCAACTTTCATAAATTAATTATAGATAGTACGTATTCGTTATTTATTTTTGTCTGTTGGTTTGTATTTTGCATAAAACGTCAAAGCATGATGAGTTATTTCCACATCAAACATTTTTTCGAGCGATTGTTGGATTTCCTGTATCCGCGGATCGCAAAACTCTATTACTTTTTTGTCATCTATGAAAATAAGATGGTCGTGTTGTTTGAAATTATATGATTTTTCGTAGTGAGCGCAATTTTGACCAAACTGATGTTTGACAACCAAACTGCAATTTTGCAAAAGTTCGATGGTGTTATAGAGTGTTGCTCGGCTTACTTTGTGGCTATTGCCTTTCATATTTTGGTACAGCGTTTCAATATCAAAATGCCCGTCAATCTTATAAATCTCGCGCAATATCGCATAACGTTCAGGAGTTTTTCGATGCAAATTGTGTTCGAGATATGCAACAAAAATCTGCATGACATCTTTAAACATTTCGGACATTTTTTCTATCATAATGACTTCTACTTTTTTTTTGGATAAAGATACTACTTTTATATTAATTGGAAATAATTTATAAAAAAAATAATGTTATTCGTGTTAATTGATGCGGTTTATTCTTTCGATTCCATTCACGGTTTTCAAGTTGTCTATAAGCGTTTTGAGTTGGTCTGTATTTTGAATATACACCGTCAGTATGCCTTCGAAAATGCCGGACGTTGTTTCAAGGGTAAGCGACCGTATGTTGATGTTTAAATCTTTTGAGATGATGTTGGTGATGTCGCGTATCATGCCCAAGCGGTCGAAGCCTTTGATGGTGATACCTGCCAAGAAGCGTATGGTGTCGTTGTTAACCCACTTCGATTTGACCACTTTGTTGCCATATTTCGACATAAAAATCACGGCAGGTTCGCAATTGGTGCGATGCACGGTGATTTCGCCATTCTTTTCAATCAACCCGATGACGTCGTCGCCCGGGATAGGATTGCAACAGGAAGCCACATTGTAATTAATTTTATCCACTTGCGACTCCAGCAAAAGGGTTTTGGGTTTTTCGTTCGTGCTGCTCTCTTTGGGAGTAACTTCTTCTTTTATTTCTGTATGGCGGCTTTTGGTGAAGGGGAATCGCAGATAGCGGAACCAATTTTCGCTTTCCTTTTCGATGAAGCACGACTTTAAATCTTTATAGCCAATGGTGCCATGATACATTTCCAAATACAGATTTGCAGGAATGGTGATTTTCTTAAAGTGCATAAACTTATTCAAGTTGGAAGTGGAAAATTCGATATGAAACTCCTCAAACATAGCTTTCAACTTGCTTTTGCCTTCTGCCGCATGTTTTTTTCTTTCTTCTTTTATATATATTTTAATTTGCGCTTTAGCTTTTGCGGTGGTAACATAATCAAACCATTCTTCTTTGGGTGTTTGTTTTTCGGAGGTAATCACCTCAATTTGGTCCCCACTTTTGAGCGAATAGTCTAGGGGCACAAGTTTGTGGTTCACTTTGGCGCCTATGCAGTTGTTGCCGATATGCGAGTGAATGCTATAAGCAAAATCAAGAGTGGTGGCTTTCATCGGCAAGGTTATCAAATCGCCTTTGGGTGTAAACACGTAGATTTCGTCAGAAAACAGATTTAATTTAAAATCTTCTATAAAATCTAAGGCGTTCGATTCGGGACTTTGCAAGAGTTCGCGGATTTTTGCCAACCATTCTTCCAAGCCGCCTTCGCTTTGGGGTCCGTCTTTATATTTCCAATGAGCAGCATAGCCTTTTTCGGCAATTTCATCCATACGACGAGAGCGTATTTGCACTTCCACCCATTTGCCGGTGTTGCTCATCACGGTGGTGTGCAAGGCTTCGTAGCCGTTGGCTTTGGGGATAGAAATCCAATCGCGGAAACGGTCTTTGCTGGGGCGATAATGGTCGGTTACGATGGCATAGACGTTGAAACAGTCCGATTTCTCTTTATCAGAAGGCACATTCAACACGATGCGTATGGCAAACAAATCGAAAACTTCCTCGAAAGGTATTTCTTTCTTTCGCATTTTTTCCCAAATAGAATAGATAGATTTGGTGCGGGCAAGTATGGTGTTGTCTATTTTTTGAGCTGCTAAATCACGTTTTATCGGTGCGATAAATTTCGTGATAAAACGTTTACGTTCCGGTTCTGATTCTTTCACCATTTTCAATATCGTGTTGAAAATCTCAGGTTCCATGTGTTTGAACGCTAAATCTTCAAGTTCGCTTTTTATGGTATATAAGCCCAAACGGTGTGCCAGCGGAGCATATAAGAAGGTGGTTTCGGAAGCAATTTTAAGTTGTTTTTCGATGGGCATCGAAGTGAGCGTACGCATATTGTGCAAGCGGTCGGCAAGTTTGATGAGAATCACCCGCACATCATCAGAAAGCGTAAGCAACATTTTGCGGAAGTTTTCTGCTTGCAAGGATTCGGTTTTATTATCAAATAATCCCGAAATTTTGGTCAATCCATCAATGATACGAGCAACTTTTTCGCCAAACAAGCCGCGAATTTCTTCTAAGGTGAAGTCGGTATCTTCCACCACATCGTGGAGCAAAGAGCAAATCACCGACGTGGTTCCAAGTCCGATTTCTTCCGCAGAGATGCGCGCCACTTCCAAGGGATGATAAATATAGGGTTCGCCTGTGCGACGACGCATGTCTTTGTGAGCTTCAAGCGCCAAATTGAATGCTTTGCGGATGAGTAGTTTGTCCTCGCGTGTGGTGCGAGGCTTGCATACCCTCAGCAGGTTGCGGTAGCGAATTAGTATTTCTTTTTTTTCATTGAGTGCTTCGGCAGTTTGCATAATGGCGAATTTGAGCACAAATTTACTATAAAAAATTAATGTAGCAGAAATCTTTTCATAAAAATTTTAAATTCACCCTTCCAAAGTTGCTATTTTTTTGCGAAATCCATATTGTTTTCTCATTAAAATAAACATGAAGAAAAAACCACATAGACACATAGTCACATAGAAAAAATAAGAAAGAAGAACACATAGAAACACTAAGAAAATAACACCACCAAGACACCAAGACACTAAGACACTAAGACACTAAGACACTAAGACACTAAGAAACACAAAGAAAAAAAACAATTTAACAATAAAACAATAGAACAATTTAACAAACCTCCGTGTACCTCTGTGTTTTTCCTCCGTGCTACTCTGTGGTTAAAAAAAATACTAAGAAAATAACACCACTAAGACACAAAGGCACTAAGCTACACTAAGAAAACAGCAATAAAACAATAAAACAATTTAACAATAAAACAATAGAACAATCCAACAATAAAACAATAGAACAATCCTCCGTTTACTATGTGGTTAAATACTTGCTCCCTCAAACCATATCAGAATCTATCATTTTCGTAAGAATTTTCATTTTTCTCTACCTATATAATATATATACTGTTACTATTGCAAACTGCTAAAAACACAGCAATTATAAAATATTAATTAAACAAATGAAAAAATGAAGAAAAAAAATGTAAAAAGATTAGTAGTCATCAATTCTCTGAAAAAGAAGGAATTTCTCCTCCTAGATGACGTGGTGTATTTAGAAGCTTCCGACAACAGCACCTTTATTTATCTGGTCGGTGATAGAAAGATTACGGTGGACATCAGCCTAAAAGAATGCACACTACGAATTAACGACTGTTATTTTCGACGGGTTTGCAAATCGTTTGTGATAAACGTAAACCAAGTGGCAACGTTTGACAAAACTAAAAGTGCTATTCTTTTTCACCACAACATGCAAATCAAACTTCCCAAAGAACAGCATCAAGCTTTTCAGGAATTGTTAGAAGAGCTTTGCATTTGCATGTAACATAAAGGAAATTTAAAGCGATTTTCTCTTCATTCGACCTCACATTTCGTAGGGTTGTGCGATAGCTATGTCCATTTCACACCCCCAAAAATGGCTTTCACACCCCCAAAAGTCTTGTTCATCACATTTGTGAAAAAAAATCACTTCTATGTCAATTATACCTATTAATTTTGCAAAAATATTAATTTAATCATTAACCAAAAAAACAGAAATCATGGGAAATTTACCTAAAATAAAAGTAGCACTCGATCTCGAGGAAATGGATGTAACCAACTTAGCCAGCATGGCAAAAGGCGTAAAAACTACGGGCGACCCCGATGTAACCAACCCAAGCGTAACGGATTTGGTGCTGCACGGTCAAGCCGATGACTTGCTCGACTGTCATGACCAAAGAGGCACCAACAAATCCCCTTCCCTCACCCGACAAGAAACCGTTTTGAAAAACATCCTCATCCGATCCGTTACAGATGTGGGGCTTGATGTAGAAAAAGCTGCCAACAAGGTGGCAATCGCTCAAGGCGACGTGGCTGCCGGTGAGGCAGTGGTGTTGCGTTGCGGCTACAAACTGAAAAAGAAAGGGACGAAACCGCCACGTGAGTTCGAGGTGGTAGGTTCCGGACCGGGATGGGTACATATTCGGGTAAAATCAGTAGGTTCACGTGCAGGCTATGTGTGGCGTTTTGGCATTACTACAGAAATTGGTAAAGTGCCCACCATATTTATGCCGATGTTGTTCACCCTCGAATGTGAAGTGATCATCACCAACATTCCAAGAGGCGCAATTTTGGGTTACCAAATGGCAAGCATTGTTCCCGTAAATCTCACGGCAAAAAGCAGTCCAAATCCTGATGTATCAAAAATTCCACCTTTGGGCGCTCCTTCTAAAGGTAAAAAACCAACCTTCACAGCCAATGTTGACCCTTTGCATTGGAGCGATTTTATTTACGATGTGTGTAAATAATGCAGAAAAAGAAATAGATTAGCTCTATAAAATTCTGTAATAATACTACTTAGAAAAGCCATTCTCACAATTGAGATGGCTTTTTTTATGATAGTTGTGATTACAAGGAAGCTTGTTATGATAACAACGAAGCTTGTTATGATAACAACGAAGCTTGTTATGATAACAACGAAGCTTGTTGTGATAACAACGAAGCTTGTCATGATAACAACGAATCTTGTCATGATAACAACGAAGCTTGTCATGATAACAACGAAGCTTGTTGTGATAACAACGAAGCATGATATGATAACAACGAAGCATGATATGATAACAAGGAAGCATGTTATCATAACAACGAAGGTAGATATCAAAACAACGATATTTGCGATTTTCTTCTATAAAAATGGCAGTTCTGTTTTGAAAGTGGATTTGTTGGGGAGG
>CAIWVT010000582.1 GCA_903916135.1 uncultured bacterium | reverse complement strand
TCGAAGTAAAGATAGGCCGGGACCACCAACGACCAGACCAGGTTAAGTATCAACGTGACATTGAGGCGGCAGGCGGTTTGTATTTCATTGCCTCCACGTTTGAGCAATTCCATACATGGTACATAGCGACTTTTGAATAATAAAAAACCCGGCAGCCGTGGCAGGCATAACCGGGTAAAATCTTAAAAGGCATGAGCAAATATACAGAAAATCACGGTCACTATTTTACCTTTCCGTTAAAATTACTTTGGTTTAACAATCCGGTAAATCAGAAAAAAACGATTCAGGATTGTATTGATTACAGTATTTGGAAATTCATGGATTCCGGGAAATGTGGCAATGGTACTGATTCATCAAAACATAAAAAAGCGCAGGAATTATTAAACTTTTCCGGCGGCACCATTGACAAATATAAGAACACAGGCAGCCGAATTTCACAAACGATTACCAAGGGCGACATTTATACATCAGTGAAAACCAGTTATCTTTTTGATGCAATGGAAAATATTTTAAAGCTGGAATTACTGTTAATGGTTGCTGCCATAAAATCAATTATCGGACATAAGAGAAATTTTGCCAAAGCCTATACAGCCGTTATTATTCGCCGTATGTACGGCCATGAAATGCCACTAAGCAGGCGACAATTTACGAAACTTGTTAGCGATGGAATGGCAAAGCGTATGTTTACTTTGATCCCGGCAGGCCGTGGGTATTACGTTTCAATCCGGTTTACAGCGAATGAACTGAAAGAAAAGGTACTGCAAAACATAACGAAATATGAAGGTACAAGGATCGAAGCGGCGCAAGCCGGTAAGGACATAAGGACACTCAAAAAGCAATTACAGGCAGAGTATAAACAGATACCTAAAACCTGTACACCATGAGTACACGAAGCGTACACCATGCGTATTTTTCCTGTACACCATGCGTACACCATGCGTACACCTATATACGATACTGTATTAATATATACTATACTAAGAAATACTGTATTTATAAAGACTTTACTTAAAAAGAGATTACATAAAAAGAGGGTATTAAAAAGCGTTTTGCCCGCACATTTTTTTCAAAATTCAGAGAAATGAAAACCCAAACAGTAAAAACAGATTGGAACATTAAGGAACTGGAAAAGTTTTTCAATGAAACGAAATTGCCGCCGCCGCCGATCAAATTAAATCCGGTATGTGTTATCACAAATGTACACGGGTTTGTTGATTCACATTTTGAGATTATAAAAGCAAATTGGGAACGACCCACTTTTGAACCGTACCTGCAAAGGTTGCACCAGTTGAAAGAAATGATTGAAAACAGTAAACAACAATAAAAATACTTTGCCATGCCATACAAAAAGAATGATCCAAAGATTAACAGAGCCGGGAGGCCAAAAGGATCACAAAACAAAACAACCACGGATTTACGGCAAAGGATCACTGAATTAATGGAAAAGAACTTTGCCAATATCGAAGCCGATTTTAATAAGCTGGATTCTGAAAAGAGATTGACAATACTGGAAAGGTACCTGAAATATTGTTTGCCTCCGCTGCAATCATTGAATGTACAAGCGGAAATAAAAACCCAGTTGGAAGAAATGAACGACCAGCAGTTAAACGAACTGGCAGAAAAAATAATATCACTAAATTCGACACAATGAAACCAGACAGGCAGCAGTTGATTGAATCACTGGCAACCGGGAATATTACCGACATCCTTAAAAAAAGTCCGTACAAATTTAGTTTCACGGTATTTGTGGAGGAACACCCGGACGGGACAATAGGTTACAAGTTGGAAGTGTTAAAATATGCCACTAAAAACAAACCATTTACAAAGGAAACCCGGACGGGAGTAGGGAATTATGAAGGTACGCTAACAGTGGAGGAAAAGAAGTACATGGAGTTATGCCACAGAATAGGGCGAATTTGTTGTTTTGAAATTTCATCATAAATATTGACCCCCTCCATGCCTCCCCCGAAATAGCAACCGATTAACAACCGACGAAAAAGGTATAAATTGAATGAATAAAATGTATATTTGCAATGCAACTAATTGAAATGTAAGCATATAACATACATTTGTAAGCAAATAACATACACCTTAAAAACAAACACCATGATTCAGAAAATCGAAAATGCCACGGGAGCCGAAGCGATGACAATTATCAAAACAATCACTGATTACGACAGCGTAACCGAAATGAAAAACAACCTCCGCAGGTTAATTGACCATTGGTTTATTTTTTCCACAGCTGAAAAGGATGAAAGGCAAAATATGTTTACTACGTTTACGGCAATTAACGAGGCATTGACCAGTATAGAAAAATTAAAATAAGAACGCCAATCCTTTGTAAGGCGGCCATGTTTGAGCCGCTTTTTTATTGCCTCCACATTGGCACCGGATCACCTCACCGGAATAACATCAGGTACCCGGATCACCCCCCCCTAATTGATGACACCCCAAAACAGGCAAATAGTGGCACCCCCTGTACGAAAACGTACCGTATTTGTACCATATTTCACATTGAATTTTATATCTATCTGATATACAGCCTTAATATAGGTTGTTGCATAGAATTTTGAGTAATGTGCGTGGGCTTTTGGTTGCTTTTTCTTCAAAAGCACCCCGGTTTCATCCGGTTTTCTTTTTGCCGAGCTTTTTCTTTGCCGGTGCGGTAACAAAGAAAAAGCGTTTTCTTGCGAGGTACGAATAAAAAATAGTCCCGGTTCCGGCAGTTCGGAACCGGGACTTCCGTCAATCACCAGGATGGATATTGATTGTTGTAATTTTCCTCATCCTGGAATGATGCCAGCGAATGGCGGTAATCAGCCTCACCACATGCAAAGTGTTCGGCATGATTGCCGTTTGGCCAGTAAATGATTTCCTCGCCTTTTTTAATCGGTTTTTTGCAGG
>CAIWVT010000581.1 GCA_903916135.1 uncultured bacterium | reverse complement strand
TGAACAAAATTCCTATTCCAAAAAATCCCAAAAGCATTTACTAATTTTAATCTTTCTTTTGGTGGTTTTTCTTTTGCCTCAGTATGTTTTTCAGGTTCTTCTGAAATAAGTAGTGATCGATCATCAAGAAATTTTCTTAGTATATAGATACCTCTATCAACTTTAGCAAAAATGGATTTTTCTTTATTAATGTTAATATCCGTAGTCATATTTGCACTTACAGTGTCCTGTGGTGTTGCACCTAAAGATTTTCTATAACCTCTTTCAGCTATCATTTCTGCAACCTCGGTGTAGTGAAGCGCTTTTTTCTCGTCTTCAAAAACTTTAATAATTGCTTCTTTCCATCTTAATTCTGCCATGGGGTTTATTTTTATAATTGTAGATTTTTTTGATTATTGGTTGTGCTCAATGTATTATAAAATTTGCTGCTAACGGCCAGCTTGCAACCGCAGTGCGGGGTTTACTTATTGTTACTTTTATTTACCTCTATCATTGCGAGCAAATTGATTTTTAAGATCCCTCGATTATAGAAAAAGTAATATTCATTCCTTCTGAAAATTTCTTTATAAAATAAACTAATTATAGGACCGCCTGTCATAAAAGCAACAGGAAAAATGGTGAAAAATAAAGGGTACATCATTATGGCCAAAATAAATGAGAAAGCAAAACTTATTGTGATAGTGCTTTTAAAAAATGCCCAACACATTTTTAATTTACTCATGGTTTGCTTCTTACTTATTAGTGTCAACGGGCAGCAATTTGCGCAGTTTTTTTTGCTGTGTTGCACCTGCGGCAGCCAAAAAAAATATTACTAAATTGCATGTTATGTGGCTTTATTTTTCACATTCAAAAAGTTCAGGATAGAATTGCATATATTCCAAATCAGCTGTTGACGGTTTATTGTATAACTCTTTTGCAAAAAAGTTAGTAATGAACTTGTAATTTTCCTGAACGGAATAATCCACAAATAAATTATTAACTAATCCGGTTCCAGGTGTTTGTATGTCTAATAATTTTGCTTTTATAGTACAATCTCCGGTAAAACTTTTAAAATCAATTTCACGTATTGTCTGGTTTGTTTTTGTGCGGAAATATAATTTCATGTTTGTTATATCAAACACTGTTGAATATTGTGTACCATATTCTTTATACTGAGGCGTGCTGTCTGGCGCTCTCATACAATAAAGCATATCGAATGCATCAGGAACTATATCTTTTTTGTCTTTTTTGTAAAACTGATTCATTTTAGTGCAACCAATTGCCATTACTTCTTCTACATAATTTGCTCTTTCGGGAATAATTTTATTTCCACCAAACCCTGTATAATTTTTTATATCATTCATAGACTTTTCATAAGTATCATTGCTAAGTATTAAATAAGGCATGTCTTTATTTGTGTGGATAATCAATTCACCATTTAAAAATTCAAATGTTGCCACATTACCTTTGGCATCACAAACAAAATAATGATTGCCAGAATTTATTCTCTTGGATATTCTTATTTTTTTTGCTTCCTCAATTACTTCCGCCGTATTTGCGCATTTATCAAGCATATACTGTATCCACTGAGTAGGGAGAATTGTTGGTCTATCATCTTTTTCTGGATAAACAGTTTCTGGCAAGCCCATGTGTCCAATAGCTAAGCCTTTTTCATTCATACCAGAATTTGCATAACCAACACCAATTGAACTTATTGTAATACTTGAATATATTGATTTCCAACCAGCAATATTTTCACCTGGGAAAGGAACACCTAGCTTTAGAAGATTTTTAGGATTATAAATAATCACACTATTGGGATTATAATAGTCATGGTTGCGACCATAAATTATCTGATTTAATGTTTGAAGAAATATGCTTGAACATGCCATTAAATCAGTAAATGAACTTGTCAAGATTAATAAAATGACTGTTGTAATAAATATTTTTCTCATTGATTAATTTGTTGATTTAAATTAAGGATTATTTCAGCAAAAGTTTTTTATATTTATCATATTGATACATATGTTTTTCAATGCCACATAACGTTGGGCCAGCAGCCGCAGTGCGGGAGTTACTTGTTGTTTCTTTTCGTTTCCGCGAACGCCAGCCGGTAAGGATCGGGCTGGCTTTCGTGGTTTGCCCGCATTGTCGACTGACGGCTCGTTAGGTGTAGGTTTTATTCGAATTAAATACAAATATAACTATTAAATATAGTGACGAATCAGTTAAATTATAGATGAGATTAGACCTCCTAATACACTACCTCCTATCACATAAATTATATTTATCAAAACATGAATTCTTCTATTATTTAAATTTTTTCGAAATTTAATCGAACTTTCTAAAATCATTACAAACCAAAAACAAAAAAATATCAATGTTACAGGGAAGAAAACAACCTTATGAAACAAAATGTAAAACAAAGGCATTATCCATATGTCATGCAAAATTAAACCGCTGAATAGAAATGTAAATAATGACGAAATCACACCATTGAGTTTCCTTGAAACTGGCCTATTAATAATTTTTGATAAAAAATATCCAAATAATGGATTCCAATTCCTCCAAAACAACTTAAAAGATGTTGATTGAAATGATTTAATTATTGATGATTGGAGTTGACCCAAAGCATCTGATGTTCCAACGATTCTTTTAATATACTCTTCAACAATCATCGAAATATCCAATTTTGCAATAATTCCTCGTCCGTTTCTCTCCTAATAAAACTCACACCTAACGACCGGCCGGCAGCCGTATGTGCGGGCGATAGCAGGTCATATTTTCGATTTTCGTTTCCATTTTTAGTAGCCCCGACCCCTATCCGAACCATGGCTCCCCGTATTGTCGGCTGCCGGCTCGTTACCTGCTGCCGTTTTTTCTGTCCGAAGCTGTGAGCGTCCAAGTTGGCTATTCATTATAATTATTAAAAAACTTTCCATCATATTTATACAACTCTGTATTCCGTGTGCCAATCCAAATGTTGCCATTTCTATCTTCAAACATACACCAAACGAAGTATTTCCCCATACCGTCTTTTATCGTATAATTCTTAAAGGTTTTGCCATCGTAACTCCATATCTCTCCACTTTCCAAATTATCATCTTCGTTACCGCTAAACCAAATATTACCCAATTTGTCTACTAAAACAGGATTTCCGATTCTATGTTTAGCAGTAAAATTGATAAAAGTTTTTCCATCGTAAATAAAGTTACCATGACTTCGGCCACCAAACCATAAGTTTCCGTTTTTATCTTCTTTGATGTAGCGAACCCAACTATCGCCATTGGGTTTAAAACTGCTTATTGATTTTCCATCGTAACGAATTACACCTTCCATGCCTGGCGGACAACCGGAAGCAAACCATATATTTCCATTCTTATCTTCTAACATGGCGTCAACCATTTTGAGATGAAGGTTGTCTTTATTTGCTACACTGTAATTGTCTAAAAAACGAGTAAAGATTTTACCATCATAGCAATACATACCATCACCCGCTCCAAACCAAATAGTGCCTTTACTATCCTGGAGCATACTCCATACTGATCTTTTGGTTGACCATTCGTTGTAGTATTCGTTGGGTGTATTCATAGGAATTATGGTTTGAGGAATTGCAATAGCTGAAATGTGTTTACCATCATAAAGGCAAATTCCATTAGAGGTTCCTACCCAAATTTTCCCTTCTTTATCTTCCAATATTGAATAGACGCAATTGCTGCTTAACCCATCTTTATGAGTAAACTGGGTAAAGGCTTTCCCATCGTAGCGATAAACTCCTTCGCCTGTAGTACCGAACCAAATATTACCTGCTTTGTCCTGCAAGGCACACCACACATTATCGCCTACAGTAGAGCCTTGTGTTTTTACAAGTTTAAGTTGTCCTGTTGAAATTGATTTTGGCTCGAGTTTGTTGTCTATCTGTGATTTTGTTTTGGTTTGTCCGTTGCAGCAAGTCAAAAAAATCAAAACTAACACCAGAGTATAAATTGGATTGTTTAAGTAATACTTGGTCATTTGCTATTGGTTTAATTGTCAATGTTAAAATTTGTCTGTCCGTAATAGCTTGTCCGTTTGAAGTAAACCGTCCCCAACGGTTGCAGGTAACGTGCCGCCGGCAGCTGCAAGTGCGGGTTTTAGATGTTGATACTTTTCTTATCCTCTATCATTTGGAGCTTTGGTGAATGCCAACCTCCGGAATACGCCCGCATTGCTTGGCTGACGGCTCGTTAAGTACAGGCATTTTCTCATTTTATTATGTATTCTAATACTCTGTCATGTGGTTCCATGAAACCAAGTTTTCTATAAAGTGGTTCACCATCTTTGGTCGCATGTAATTCGATTTTATCTAATTTCATTTGTTTTGCTTCTTCAATTAACTGCTGGAATAACAAGGAACCAATTCCATTATTTCTAAACTTCTTAATAGTATACATATTCAAAATATACCCTGTTTTCCCATTTGGAATTTCAAAATTTCCTGGCTGTTCTCGGATAACCATGCCACTAAATCCAATTGATTTGCCTAAATAATTTGCAATCCATGAAACGAATGAATCGTTTTTTATGGATTTCTTCAAATACTTTCTCAAGGAATTCTTAAGACATGATTCTTTTTCTTTAGTTGTAGTACCTTGAACTTCTTTTAGAAAATCCATTCGATACTTAATAATTAATTCAATGTCTGAAATTGTCGCCCTTTTTAATGTGATCCTATCTTTGTCAATTTCCATTTCATGTTATGAGTTATGTTTCAAATAATGCTTGTGCCTAACGTCTGGCCGCTAAACGCAGCAAAGGTCCAACCTCTGCAAAGCACCGTTGATGCTGTTTTTGTTGCGATTTAGCGGCATATTAGGGTTAGAAAAAAATAAAGTTTTTTCAATTGCTTGGTTAAATATATTTTCTTATTGCACACTATGCCATCGAACTAAACTCCAAGTTGAATCGATGTATTCATTCTTTATTGCGAATTTAATCAATCCTACTTTTTTCCCAAAATAATAATCGTTGATTGAATTGGAAAATGTATCCCTCGTATGGATTACATCAAAAAACAGTTGATTATTAACAGTTATTGAATCATACCTTTTTATAACCCAGCATGTTG
>CAIWVT010000580.1 GCA_903916135.1 uncultured bacterium | reverse complement strand
GGGCTTTAGCCCTGCATTAAAATCGTCCATTTCAGGGCTTAAGCCCCTCTTCCTTTCCCATGTCCTACTCCGCCTTGAAAGGCGGAGTTACTATTTGCCAGTCGGAGTGCGACTCCAATTCGCGCTTCGACTAAAAAAACTAAAAACATTCCGCCCCGCTGGGGCTTAAATTCGTGTGTGTATTATTTTTTCTACAAACAGTTCGCCTCTCCGAGGCTTAAAAAAAATCATGTTGACCTGTCCCGTACACGGACCTGTCCCGTACATGAAATGTCGGGAGTGTCGGGATCATTTAAACCTGTCCCGTACATGAAATGTCGGGAATGTCGGGATCACATAAATCCAAGTTCAGACAATATTCCGACAAAAAAAAAGAGCCTGAACCACCGTCCAAGTCCTTAATTCAAAAATCTAAATTCTTAAATCTCAAATCTTAAATTATTCATCAGGTGGAGGCGGATTAGGCACAACAGCCTCCAACTCCACATTAACCTCCTGATTTTCTCCCTTCAATATCAACAGCGGAACCTCTTTTCTCACATACCCCTCCAACTCAAAAACCAAAACAACTTCCCCATCCTGATATGCGCCTAAATAAAACAAACCGCTTGCATTGCTCACAACGCCATGTTTTTCATCTCCCTCTATCGTAATCGATACTTCTCTCAACACATTCGTAGTGCCGGCAATTTTAATAAGTCCTGCAATCTCACAAATCGGTTTCTTATAATGATGTCCCAAATCAACAATCACTCTCGATTTAGTATAAACCGTAACAAACTCATGATTATCTTCTTCGAAATGATCCATCAATCTATCCATCTTCTTCAACAATCGCAGACACTTCTTCACCTGAATCAACTGCTCCTCCCGTAATCCAGTTCCCAAATCCGCATTATTCTTCGGTGCAGTCAAAAACTCCCTATACGCATCCACTCTGCTTTTCAAAGTAGCCAAATCAGGTGCCGTAACTTTATAATCTACCAACGAACCCACTATAGGATGCAACACATTATAAACCATTTCTGCCTTATTTGCCTGCTCACTATCCACCAAACGCAACAAATCACTTTTCCTAAAATCCATTTTTTCTAACAAAAGTGTATTTTCCGTATCATCAGCAAAAGCATAACCCGAACCCGAATTTTTCATACAAGAAACAACCATCAATCCTCTCAAACGTTCCTTCTCCAATTTCGGTCCTTTATTAATTTCCATCAAAGCATTTGCTTTTAGATCCACTATCACCATCGCCGCTATTAAGTCTGAATTATAATCTTCAAACTTTGTAAAACCATCCCAAACAGACCCATAAGCACTTAAAGTCTTTATGCATGCCCGTATCATACGTATCCAATTATTCGTTGTACTATTCATATAATTAAGTATTAATTATTTTTATTACGATTTTTCGGGAACAAAAGTAATCATTTATTTTATACTACAAAACATTTGGTCATTTATTTTAATATTTATTTTAACTAAGCCTACTATCCTCCAAGTCGGAGTGCGACTCCAAGTCGCACCTCAACTAAAACCTAATGTCCTGTCCCGCACCAAAGGTCGGGAGTTCTATTGTGCCTATTGTGGTAAATCCAAATCGCTCCCCGACTAAAACCTTATGTGTTCTATTGTGCCTATTGTGGTAAATAAAAACACTTAAACTCGAAACTAAAAAAAAATCTGCGAATATTCAACCCAATTCCGCGAATCTTTAATCCAACATGTCAAAGTGGCAGTCCAACATGTCACATTGGCAGTCCAACTCCGCGAAACCAAAAAAAAATCTGCGAATCCCTAACTCACCTCCGCGAATCTCTATCCCTCTTCTGCGAATCCGAAACCATCGCGCCCGAAACCAAAAAAAAATCCGCGAATCTCTAATCCAACTCCGCGAATCTAAAATAAAATGTGCGAAACCGAAAAAAAATCTGCGAAACTATAAAAAAATCTGCGAAACTTTATAATTCTTAACAAATATTCAAATATTTCGCCATCCAAATTAGAAGGAGATGCGTAGTCCTGTCATGAAGTTGATGCCGGCTTGGGGGAAGTAGCCGTCGAGGGTTTGGTAGGTGTTGTTGTAGTGGTAGCGATAGACCCAGGCGTTGTTTTCGTATTGCATGTTGAAGATGTTGAGAAGGATGAGTGATAGTTTTATTTCTTTGATGATGCCGGCGCGGAAGGCGTAGTCGAGGGCGAGGTTGGAGACGCAATAGGGATGTAGGGAACGGGTAGCGGCGGAGGTGTTGTCGATGTATTGGCGGCTGACGTAGTTGGAGATGAGGGATATGTTGAAGTTTTCGACGAAGTTGGCGGTTAGGGTGTTGCTGGCGACGATGGTTGGGGAGAAGGCGAGGTTGGTTGTGCCGAGGGGGTTGATGATTTGGGCGCCGGTGTCCCAGTCGTCGACGTATTCGGAGAAGTTGATGATTTTGTTTTGGGAGAAGCATGCGGAGGCTTCCCAATGGAGGCGGGAGAAGAGACGAGCGGCGGCAGTTAGTTCGATGCCAGCACGGTAGGATTGCGGGACGTTGGTCATGATGGGGTAGCCGACGTCGTTGATTTGACCTGTTAGGACGAGTTGTTGGCGGTAGTACATGTAGTAGGCGTTGAGGGTTGAGGTGAAGAATTTGCTATGGAAGGTGTAGCCGAGTTCGGCATTGTACATGGTTTCGGGCTTTGGCATGGGGTTGATGGGGTTGGCATCGGCGAAGTTGTTGCCATTGGGTTCGCGGGAGGAGGCGGCTAAGGCGAGATAGATGCGATGGTGGTGGGATATGGTGTAGGTTAGTCCGAGTTTGGGGTTGAAGAAGCGGAAGGAGTGGCGTTGGGAGATGTTGCGGAGTTTGGCGTCGAAGCCGTCGAGGTTGAATTGGAGGGTTCGGTATTGGATGTCGAAGTAGGTGTTGAGTTTGGGATGGGGAGCGTAGTTGAGTTTGGCGTAGAGGCTAAGTTCGGATTTGCGGGAGGTGTTGTCGTACCATTGATAGTTGTTGGGGATGAGGGCGGCGTATTGTGCCCAGATGATGTTGCCGAAGTGGTCGCCGAGGTAGTTGTTGCCTGCCCCTCCTATCGTGATTTGGAGGTTTTTGTGGTTGTCGTATTGGGCAGAGAAGGTGAAGCCGTAGAAATGGTTGTCGAGCCATTTTTGTCGGACAAGGTTGGTGGCAAGGATGGTGTCGGAGCCGATGATGGGATAGGGTAATTGATAGGCGGCGAAGTCGGTTTGGTCGTCGGGGTTGTTGGTGTCTTGGTATTCTTCGTAGTAGCCGCGTCCGTAGGTGTAGTGTAGGGCTGCGTTGATGAGGAGGCGTTTTCCGATTTCCTGGGAGAAGAGGAGTTGGTAGTTGTCTTGTTGGTAGTTGTCGGTTTGGTTGTCGTAGGAGAAGGGGTTGAAGGTGCGGTGGGTGGCGAGGGAGTCTTTTGGGACGCCTTGCCAGGCTTGATAGGTTTTTTCTTTGCCGGAGAAGATGACGAGTTTGAGGATGGTCTTTTTGGCGTAGTAGCCTGCGGAGAAGAAAAGAGATTTCATGTCGGTTGATGCGCGTTCGATGTAGCCGTCGGAGTTGAGTTTGGAGAGGCGGAGGTCGAAAGCCCAATGTTTGGCGATGAGTCCGGTGCCCAACATGAGGGTGTGTTTCCAGGTGTTGTAGGAGCCAAAGCCGAGGTTGTAGGTGGCGTAAGGCAGGGGGTTGAGTTTGGTGGTTTGGAAGTTGATGCTGGCGCCGAAGGCTGCGGAGCCGTTGGTGGATGTGCCGATGCCGCGTTGGATTTGGATGTTGTCAATGGACGAAGCGAGGTCGGGCATGTCAACCCAAAAGACGCCTTGGGATTCGGCGTCGTTGAGGGGGATGCCGTTGATGGTTACGTTGATGCGGGACAGGTCGCTGCCGCGGATGCGGAGGCTGGTGTAGCCTACGCCGTTGCCTGCGTCGGAGCTGGTGACTAAGGCGGGGGTGGTGCTGAGGAGGAAGGGCAGGTCTTGGGCGTGGTTGAGTTGGAGGATTTCTTTTTTGCCGATGTTGGTGAAGGTGGTGGGTTGGTTGTCGGCGGCGCGGGTGGCGCTGATGATGACTTCGTCCTGGAGGACGGTGTTGCGTTCGAGCGGGATGGTGAGGATGGTGTCGTGGCGTAATTGGATGGGGATAGTTACAGGGGCGTAGCCCATGTAGCGTATCTTGAGTTGGTAGGCTGCGGGTTTGAGGTTTTTGATGGTGAAGAATCCGTTGGAGTCGGTGACGGTTCCAATGTAGTGTCCTTCGATGTTGACGGAGGCGACGGAGAGTTTTTGGTTGGAGCTCAGGTCGAGGATGGTTCCGGAAATGGAGGATTGCGCCCTAACTGAAAGAGCAAAAAGCATGAGCATGGCTAAGCCTAAAAAGTTTTTTTTCATGGTATGTAATGTGTTTAGTAAAACGCCGGAAAGCTATAGCGGCAAAGCCGTCCGGAAATGTTTGCTCTTACTCCCTACGCCGGCATTACCCGGATCAGGTTCAGAGGGTTTGATCTCAGCCCGTATTTATTAAGGCACCCCTATTAAGAAAACTGGGGCAAAAGTAGTTATTTTTTTTAAATAAAATGATGTGGGATGGGGAAAATGTGTAAATTTGTGGATTGGTTAATTGAGTTGATTAAGTTAATTGGTTGATTAAGTTAATTGAGTTGATTGGTTAATTAGTTGATTGGTTGATTAGTTAATTTGTTGATTGGGTTAATTGGTTGATTAATTTAATTGGTTGATTAGTTTATGTGTTACTCAACTCTATTGACTTACTTGACTCAATTGACTTACTTAACTTACTCAACTTAGTCAACTAATTAACTTACTCAACTTACTCAACTTAATCAACTGAAAATAAAGATATACAACATGAAACTAATTATCATCAACGGACCTAACCTTAACTTGATTGGGGTGAGGGAACTGAATGTCTATGGAGAGAAGACGTTTACGGAGTATTTTGCGGAATTGGTGGTTCGATTCGCGGATTATCGTTTGGAGTGTTTTCAGAGTAATGTGGAAGGGGAAATCATCAACAAAATACATGAAACGGGCTTTGCGTACGATGGGATCATCTTGAATGCAGGGGGATATACGCATACGTCGGTGGCTATAGCTGATGCTGTGAAGGCTGTGGCGACGCCTGTGGTGGAGGTGCATATATCGAATATCTTTGCACGAGAGGAGTTTCGGCATATATCGTTGATAGCAGGCGGATGTAGAGGAAGTATCTCCGGCTTCGGCTTGGATTCTTACCGATTGGCGATTGAATCTTTTTGGAAATAAATGATTGAAAGAAAATGTTGTGTAAAATGTATCTATTTTGGGTTTCATTCGTAGAATCGTTGTTATAAAAATAAGTAAGTTATTTCATTTATCTACAGACAAACATTACACATCTCACCATGAACTCCTATATTAAAGCTATCAGTTATTATTTGCCTGAAAAGATTTTGAGCAATAAAGACTTATGCGCTGAGTTTCCTGAGTTGAACGAGGAGGATATCTTTAAGAAATCGGGTGTGAAACAGCGACATATTACTGCTGCGGGAGAAATTGGTTCGGATTTGGCATTTCATGCCGCGGAGAAGTTCTTTGATGAGCATGATATTGCAAGAGAAGCAATAGATTACGTGTTGTTTTGTACGGAAGGCTTGGATTATAAAGCGCCGGCTACGTCTTGTATCTTGCAAGATCGTTTGCATTTGCCGAAAAGCTGCGGAAGTTTGGATATCCCTTACGGCTGCACAGGGTTTATGTATGGGATTAGCGTTGCAAAAGGATTGGTGGAGAGTCAGCAGGCGAAAAATGTGTTGTTGCTGACTTCGGATATTCCGAGCACGGTGATACATCCGAAAGATATTGAATTGCGTATTATCTTTGGCGATGCAGGGGCTGCTACTTTGATTTCGCATACAGAAGATAGTATGAAAATCGGAAAGTTTGTGTTTGGCACAGATGGCAGCGGATATCAACATTTGATTGTTCGGCAGTCGGGAACGCGCGAGTTTATGACTAAGGAATGGCTTGAGCAGTATGCGGATGCTGATGGCATGAAATTGGGCAAGATGGAGATGAATAGCAGTGAGATATTTCTGTTTGCGATGAAGGTGGTGCCGCCGATGATTCGAGAATTGCTGATAAAAGAAAATCTCTTGATTGAAGATATTAATTTGTTTGTATTTCATCAGGCAAATACGCAGATGTTGGAAGTGATTCGGAGAAAGATGAAGATCCCCGTTGAGAAATTTGTTATTGATATGGTGAATGTTGGCAATACGGTTTCGGCTACTATCCCGATTGCACTGAAGAATGCGATGGATGATGGCTTGGTAAAAAAAGGGGATAAAATCATGTTGTGTTCCTTCGGAATTGGGCTTTCGTGGGCAGGTACCATCATAGAAATATGAAAATAAATTAAAATTATAGCGCAAGTTCAACATTTTTTCATACATTTGTAGAAAATTAAAGCCATGAATATAGAGAAATTTATACAGGACATCGAAACTGAGTTTGAAGACTTAACACCCGGAGCGCTGAAACCGGAAAGCATTTTCAGAGATGCGTTTGATTGGAATTCGGTGAATGCACTCATCTTTATTGCGTTGGTTAACACAGAATACAATGTGGTGATTACGGCTGATGATTTGCGCAAATCGAAAACGGTGAACGACCTTTTTGTTATCATCCAAGAAAGAATTAAATAAATGGCACTTTTCTCTTCACATAACGTCCGTATTAAAGGTATCTCTGCTTGTGTTCCGAAAAACGAATACGATAACATGAACTATCGTTGGATACCTGCTAAAGAAAGACAACAACTGATAAAAACTGTTGGGGTAGCCAAACGTCGGATTGCTGAGAAAGGGGTTACTACGGGCGACTTATGTTTTCATGCAGCGGAAAAGCTTATACAAGATATCGGATGGAAAAAAGACGAGATAGATATTCTTATTTTCATAGCGCAAGCCCGCGACTATCATCTGCCTGCCACGGGAATCATCTTGCAACATCGGCTTGGATTGTCCACCAAATGTATGACGTTTGATGTTGGGTTGGGATGTTCGGGTTATGTTTATGGGCTTAGCATCGTGAGTGGATTGCTCAACTCGTTTGGATTGAAAAAGGCTCTCTTATTGGTGGGGGATGTGTCCACCTCAAGTGTTTCCTATCGCGATAAATCTATCTACACGCTTTTTGGAGATGCGGGGACTGCCACAGCCTTGGAATTGGATGCGACAGCACCTCCAATGCATTTCAATCTGCAGACGGATGGCAAGGAGTTTGACGCCATCTATATCCCGCATAGCGGCACAAGGCGTATTGCCGACAGAACATCGCATAATCTAAGGAATTTTGGTCCGGGAATCGAACGTAATATGATACATTTGGCGCTTGATGGAGTGAGAGTATTTAATTTCGCTACGATGGAAGTGCCGCCCAATGTGAATGAACTCTTGGCATCGCAACAAAAGACGGTGGACGACATAGATTATTTTGTTTTTCATCAAGCCAACCTCTTGATGAATGAAGTGATACGCAAGAAGATTAAGATTCCGAAGGAGAAATATCCGTATTCCATACAGGACTTTGGCAATACAAGTTCGGCTTCTATATTGATAACTTTAATTACGCAACTTCGCGAACAGGTTTCTTCAGAACATCTTACGTTATTACTTTCGGGCTTCGGTGTGGGGTTATCATGGGGTTCGGTGATACTCGAAACCAAAGATATTATGTGTTCGGAGCTTGTGGAAGTATAAAAAAATAGTATGACACAGTTTGATTTCAGCAAGAAAACAATATTAGTGACCGGTGCTTCTTCGGGCATCGGGAAGCAATGTGCCATGATGCTTGCGGAGTGTGGTGCTCGATTGATTATCACAGGAAAAACGCCCGAACGACTTGAAGATACGTATGCAAAGCTGTCCGGAAATGGTCACGTCAAGTTTGTCGCCGACCTCACCGACGAAACTGAAGTGGAAGCCTTGGTACATGCCTTAGCTATGATAGATGGATTTGTGCATAGTGCGGGAGTATCCCCTATCGTGCCTGTTCGTTTTGTGAACTCTAAGCAAATTCGTGACGTCTTTGCCTTGAATTTCGAAGCTGCTTTGCTCATCATCAGCAAAGCCTTGGCACAAAAGAAAATTGCCAAGAAAGCGTCGCTTGTTTTTATTTCAAGTCGCGTCACTTCTAACCCATTGTTTGGTGGCGCCTTGTATTGTAGTTCTAAAATGGCACTCGAAGGACTGAGTAAGACCTTAGCCATCGAACTCTTGCCGAAAGGAATACGTTCCAATTGTGTTTGTCCTGCTTATGTGTTTAGCCCTATGGTTGACAAAGCCAAAGAAATGATGTCGGAAGAATTCATTGAGAAGTTCAAAGCCATGCATCCTAATGGTTTCGGCTATCCTGAAGATGTGGCAAATGTGGTGATGAGTTTGTTGTCCGACGAAACTAAATGGATTAACGGGCAAAACATCAACTTGGGTGCTTTCAACATTAATATTCCAAGCTTATGACGCATACGGACTTTTCTGTTGTTGTGCCTGTTTTGAATAGCGAAAAGAGTTTGCAGGAATTGTACGAAAGGATTGCGAAAACATTCGCGGAAATGGGCAAAACATTTCAAGTGATATTTGTGGATGATGGCAGTCGTGATGGTAGTTGGAAAGTGCTCTCCAATCTGAAAAATGAACATCCTGATACGATTATTGCCATCAAACTTTCGAAGAATTTCGGTCAACACAACGCCATACTCTGTGGGTTCGGCTTTGTGAAAGGCGATTATACCGTGACTATTGACGATGATTTACAATATATGCCTGAAGATATTGCAGTGCTATATGACAAAATGACAAAAACTGATGCCGACATCATCTTCGGAGTGCATGGCGACAAGAAACACAGCGTCATTCGCAAGATTGGCAGTTGGTATATGAATCAAAGCTCGCGTTTCTCGAGTAAAACTATTGCAGGTGCTTCCTTTCGTTTGATAAAATCAGATATTGTGAAGAAGACCACCGAGACCTATCACGAATATGTATATATTGATGAAATATTGTCGTGGTTCACAGAGCATGTTGACTTTGCTACGGTAAATCATTTGCCAAGAAAGCACGACCAATCGAACTATACTTCAGGCAAACTTATTACACATGCTTTGAACATTTCGTTTCTCTATACGGCTTTTCCTTTGCGTCTTATGTCCTACGGGGGTTTTGCTGCAAGTATTATATTTGCATTGATTGGAGTGCATTATTTATTAAAAAAACTCTTTTTCCATGCTACAATTGGCTACACATCCATCATTGTTGCTATCTTGTTCTCGGCAGCTATCATGTTGATGTGCATGGGTATTTTAGGGGAATACATGTTGCGCATTTATAAAGCACAAACCAAACGTCCTCCTTTTGCCATCAGCAAAGTATTATAACTCTTTTAGCAGATGAAACTTCAAAAATACGGCATTACCTTAGAACGTCTGTATGAAAAAGACATCGAAATGGTGAGGCAGTATCGCAATTCGCTGGAGATTAGGCGTTATATGCACTTTCAGCAACATATCACCAAAAAGATGCAGCGACAATGGTATCAAAGCATAGACAATCACTCGAATTACTATTTCATCATACATTACGACAACCAAAAGATAGGACTCATCAACATCAAAAACATTGATTGGATAAACAACACCTCCGAATCAGGTTTGTTTTTGTGGGATTGGCGTTATGTTGACACCCCAGCCCCGCTCCTTGCTTCCTTACTGTTGAGTGAGTATGGATTTGGATTCTTGCAAGGCGTCAAAAGCTTCATCAGAATTCTACAAGACAACAAAAAAGCAATAGATTTCAACAAAAGCATAGGTTTTGAAGCCATCGGTCCGCCCGATTACAACGGCTTACAGTACTTTTTGCAGACCAAAGAGAGTTTTCTGAACAAAACTTCCAAGTTACGGAAATATGCTTTAGCCTTAAGCGACGGCGACCCACATCTTTATCTTCATGTGGAACCTCATGATTACGCAGGCTTGGCGCAGATGTTTTTTAAATATATGGACATGGCACAACATCCATTTGAGATGAAAAAAGAAGATGACACCGAGATATATTCTTTTCTATTTTGGAATCCATAAATGTATCCAAACAAGCGTGATTTCTTCCATCACAAACCTCTTAGTTTCACATAGATTTTCTCATATATCTTTTCAAAGATAGAATTCCGATAAACGATAGTATTACGCGTTTTGTGCGGTAAAAAACGAATAAAAAGTCCCAAAACAAATTGGATGACCACATGAGCATAAATAGGAAGTAAATATCCATAAAGTAATGGATTCACATGCTTATAGTGGCGCTCGTATCCAAATCGTTCTGCCCATTTGCCCACAACCATATCGGCAATCTTCACTTCTTTTGCCGGCATTTTCTTTTTCCAAGCATTGATTTTATCGGCAGATATCGGATGCAACAAACTTTTATGATACTTGTTGATGGTCTCCAACGTATAAGCCTCAATCAATCCTTCTTTGTGCTGATAAAACGCTATCGCTTCTTGGTGGTAAGGAATACCTAAAAACATACACGCATTCCCGATAATAGTTTCGGGCATGCTCACCAAGTTTTCGTATTTAATACTATACACATTTGCCTTGCCACTTCCACTTGCTTTATAAATAGCTTTTTGAAAACTTCTCCATCTGTAGGCAACCATCGGCGTCAGCTTCCCTCCAAAATCCACATGCTGCATAGAGAGGACATGATCCCTGTAATCCCTCGTAATATGTATGAATTTAGCTTCAGGAAACAGTTGCTTCAATTGTTTTATGCTCGTAGAATAAGTCGGGTTCTTATCACCCAATATCTGTATTCCGCTTTTATCAAAATAAGAATTAAACTGATAATAAATAGATTTGCAAAGCTCCGTATAAGTGTGTTCACCCAAATATTTCAACATATTCTTCTGTAAATCTTCGGGCGCAATGCGCCATCCGGCGAACGACCAAAAGTTCCATTTGATGTTTTGCGTTAGGTCTTCATAAAAAGAAAGGATATCATGCTCGCTCCAATGCGTGATGTGTCCATATTTCTTATAAAAATGAAGCACGAACGGGAATTCAAAAGGGATATTGACTTGAGGATGCGCATCAAAAATGGTTCGCAGCAAGGTAGTGCCCGAACGAGGACTGCCGATGATGAAAAACATCGGAAGTGTTTTAATCTTTTCTATATCAATATCAGTTTGACGCATGGCGTTTAAAAATAAAGTCTTTTTTCTCGTATCGAAATATCTGCCACAAAGGTAAATTCATTTTCACAGAAAACACCCACAAAGTAGCAATCGCCCCCAACGAATAACTCACATTCGTTGCCCATGCCGCTCCTATGCCCCCGTAGAGCGGAATGAGGACATAATTCAAAACAATATTGATGATAAGCGCAGGAATGAATATTTTTATGATCACATCAGGTCGTCCGATGCCCGCAATGCTTCCACTGACGATACGAAATATCACAAACAACATGATTCCGGGCAAAATCGCCTGCATCATCGCCACGCTTCCATAGAAATCTTTTCCATAGATCAAAGGTATAATCCAAGGCGAAATAAAATAAAGTGCAACGGACAGCACCGCACACACGATAACCGACAGTCGAATGAGCCGCGATATAACATACTTCAAATCCTTAGGGTTTTCGGTGTTAGCAACTCGAGTTTTCACCACAATGGCAATCGCATTCGGAATTTGCCACAATTGCATCGCAAAAGCCACCCCCAAATTATAAAGTCCCACTTCCACTTTGCCTTTGTAATGCCCTAAAATCAGTATATCCACCCTATAGTTGAGCTGCATCACAAACAAAGCAACCGCATACACCAGCCCCAACTTCACGATGCTTTTGATTATTTTCATATCAACCTTCAAACGCAAAGGAATCGTCTTCCGTAAAGAAAAAACGCCATACAATCCCGTTATCAAATTCGACAAAAGAAACGCTACCAAAGCCCCTGCCACATTCAGATGCAGTATCCAAACCAACAACACTATAAAAATCAAATTCAGCAACTCAGGAAGCCACCGCAGGATGTTGGAATAATAGAATTTCTCTTGTCCAATAAAAAATCCACTCGAATAAATAATCATCAAACGTGCCGGAATGGTCAATATGGCAGTGATAATAAACAAGATTTTCAGGTCAATGTTGTCCATCACATAAAAAGCTACCACGCTCACCAGCATGGCTAAGACGGATGTTGCCAAAAAAATCACAAACAACGCCGAAAGAGTCTCCTGTTCGCTGAAGGTTTTCCTCCCCACATGAAATATCGTAGATTGTTTAGAGCCTAACATCGCGAAACTCGCAAAAATCCCGGGCACCACCAATATCGAAGCATAAATCCCCCTGCCATCAGGACCCAGCAAGCGCGACAGCAATATGCCCGCGGCGAATCCGATAGCAATACCCGATATATTGCTCGTCAGCACACTCAAAATATCCCTGCCGAAACCTCTATCGCTCATGAGTCTTCTTTTTATGGAATTGATAATACTTACGAGCAACTATATTGCTTATTGACCAATATCTTCCTCTAATATTCGAAGGCAAAATACTTGTAAAAAGAAATATCATAACGAAAAGAAAAAGCATGATTAAAGTCGGTATCGAACACCAAAGCGCTTTCAAATCAAAACCGCTGTGAAGGCGTTTATATCCCGACCGCTCTGCCCATTTCCCAACAAAAAAATCAGCCACTCTAACATCAAAATCCGTCAGACTTCGTTTCCATTTATCAATATTCCCTGTGTTCACGGGAGCTTTCAGCGACGCATGATGCTTTTCAAACAAAGCAGCATTAAACTCTTGCGCCATAGCTTTCGGTTGATTGAAATCATTCAACACGGCAGGCAAAAACTCCACACCCAAGAAATCACATATCCCCTCAAGCTTCTCCTCAGGCTTCAACACAAAATCTTCATATCTTATCAGCATGAATTGCTTCGGATGTTTTTCAACAAGTTTCAAAATTTGCCTTTGCGAAAACCTCCAATAGATGCAGATGATGGAGGTGTAAGGAAGTTCAAAATCAACTTGCTTCACCGATGCCACCACATCACGATAATCACGAACTATCGCAACAAATTTCGCATCCGGGAAAATCTTATACAGCAATTGTGGAAACAACGAATAGGAGGGGCTTTTGTCTCCCGCCAACATAATCTCCGACTTCCGAAAAGCCGACGGATAACTACACGCAATTGTTTTTATAACATCCGTATAAGAGAACTTAGGAGTATTATCTCTTTCTTGCTGAAGAATGATTTCGAGCTCGGCAGCAGTAATATGCAGGTTTCTGAACTTCCAAAAATTGCTTATGCAAACCACGAAGTCATGTATGCATTTATCATCCCAAGTTTTCACCCGTCCAAATTTCTTATACGTGAACGGAATAAACGGAACTTCCGTCGGAATTGCCACATTGGGGTGCGCATCAAACAGATTTCTGAGCAGCGTCGTGCCACTTCTTGACCTGCCCAAGATAAAGAAAAAAGGCAGCTCAGTGGTGCTATGTAGGGTGTTATCATTACTCATAAATAGATTCACATTTCATGCTTGTCGTTCACTAACAAAAGTTTTTTTTTAATTCGAAGGTGCAAAATTAGCGTATATTGTACAAACTTACTACATTTGTAGCGAAAATATTTTATCTGTGAGAAAACAATTGTTGAAAAATAACCTGCTACTGCAATTTATCGTCATTATTTTAGGCTTCACAGCCATCCTTGGCAAACTCATTTCCGTCTCGGCTTACGAACTCGTTTGGTATCGCACCATGATTGCCATTTTGGCTTTGGTGTTCATCATCCTCGTGCGCAAACACAGCTTCCGCCTGCCCATGAAAGACATCGTCAAACTGGCAGGCATCGGCATCGTGATTGCTGTCCATTGGATTTGTTTCTTCCATGCCATCAAAGTGTCCAACGTCTCGGTCACCTTGGGATGTTTGTCCGTCACCACCTTATTCACCAGTTTCATCGAGCCTTTAGTGTCCCGAAAACGCATATCCCTCTTCGAAGTCATCGTGGGTTTGGTCATCATTTTGGGCGTTTATATCATCTTTAGCTTCGAAACGCGCTACCTTGCCGGCATTATGTTTGCCCTCTTGGCGGCTTTGCTTGCAAGTGTTTTCAGTGTGCTCAACAAACAACTCGCATCCAACTACGAACCCGAAGTAACCACCTTCTACGAAATGTTGAGCGGCTTTCTTGCCATCTCGCTCTTCTTCCTCTTCAGCGGCGAATTCTCCCACGGCTCCTTTGCCCTCACCTCCATTGACATCCTCTGCCTGCTCGCCTTGGGCATCATCTGCACCGCTTATGCTTTCTCGGCAACGGTGCGTCTCATGCAGAAACTCTCCGCCTATCAAATCGTCCTTGCCATCAATCTCGAACCCGTTTACGGCATCCTCGCCGCCTATTTCATCTTTGGAGAATCGGAACACATGTCCCCGGGCTTTTATGTCGGCGCATCCATCATTTTGCTTTCCGTAGTGGCTTATACGGTGGTGAAAAGTAGGACGAGAAGGGGCGTAATTGAGCATATTGGGTAGGTTTTTTAATCATTTTATAGAGAAATAGGCGTCGGGAAGGACGCAATAGACGTCGGGAAGGACGCAATAGACTCCGGGAAGGACGTAATAGGGGTCGGGAAGTTGTTTTTTTATAAAAAATGGAGAATTATTAGAGGTTTTGATGTAAAAATTGCCTTTTTTGTTTCGTTTTTAATCTCAAACCAAAAAAAAGGGGCTATGATAGGGCGGGAAGAAACCACAACCCTTCCAGACACTTTGTGTGTGGGACAGGTAAAAAGGGGTAATAATAGGGTGGGATAAATTTAAAGAGCTTGAAGGTTGGTTCAGGCTCTTTTTTTTTGTTGCGGAAATCTGCCAGATTTTGGAAATCTTGCAGATTCATGTTATACCATTACTAACTAAGTTTTAGTCCAAACTCAATTTGGTATAATGCCGATAGAGTAGCTGTTATAGTACAAT
>CAIWVT010000579.1 GCA_903916135.1 uncultured bacterium | reverse complement strand
ATTTAAAGTGCCTAAAGTACATAAAGTCCGCCTGACTGACGCAGTCGGGCAGGTATTTAGTTGAAAGCTATAAAGAAAAAGGCTTGCTGATAGGCAAGCCTTTTGTTTTTTTTACAGTACTCGTGGAAAACTTAGTCCGTTTCACAACTCTATTCCTTCTTTAATTACGTTTTCATAAAATGGGTGTGATACGGTGCTTGTGTTCCCAAGCCATTTTAGCTAATACCATCGGACTAATTATCTGCCCCGTTTCAAATTCCAAATCATATAAAGGTGATTTAATTTGTTGTTCTTCCTGAAATGTTATAGTATTTTTATCGACCAATATCAACAAATCAATATCCGAATTGCTTGTTTGTTCTCAGCTTGCAAAGGAACCATACACAATAACTTTAACATTTGGTGCAACAGTATGCACCAACTGTTTTATAGTCATCATTAAGGTGTGTTCGAATTCAATTGTTGCGAGTTCATGCTTGTTTAAAAAATAGTATTACAAAAGTACAAATTCTTCAATGATTATTTGTACCAAGTATGAAAAGCTGTCGTTTATATTTAATTCTTTATGTAAGAAAAAACTCTTTTGCAGAGTATTCCAACATCTGTTATATCAATCCTTTTAGACTTTGTCAATAAATCCTAAATAATCTCTATCATCTATGAACATACCTATTCAAAGATTATATATGTTTCTAAAAAAGAAACACCTGTAATCAAATGATTACACCAATCTGGGAAAATACCAATTGGGTTTAGATTAAAATAGCGCAAATAATGCCATAACAAGATGCTGATAGCATCAGGTCATGGCACTATTTTTTAGTTTTCCAACTTATTGTAATGTGCAAGTATAATCAGGTGTTGAAGTTCTGCCATCAAATTGATAGTTCTCGCAATCAGACGTAGCATTTGATTTGCTTCCTGGTCCAACGGAATAGTTTTGATCCATGCTTGGAGAAGCACTTGATCTGCATTCACAAATTCTTGTTTTCATGCAAGATGTGAGGGTTATTGACAAAAATAATCCGCCAATAATTAAATAAGATAGTTTTTTCATAATAATTTATTTTAAGTGTGTTTAATTTATCTGACTGCAAAATTACATTTTTTTTTGTTGTACTGAAAAAAAAGAGTGATATTTTCTTAAAAAAAAAAGCATTCTAAACCTTAGAATGCTCTTTGAAGAATCAGAAATGTAAAGCTTTATTTTATTGCACAACTTGCATACAAACCTACATTTAATGCATCACATTTACTTTTTGCATCTGCTTTTGTTGTTTTTGCAATTGTGAAATCAACAGAAACTCCACCTGTTGTGCATGAACATGTGTACTCTTTTTTGCATGATGATAATGCTAGTGTCATTAAAAATAACACGCCTAATACTAAGGAAACTTTTTTCATAAAATTACTTTTTAAAATTAATAAATAGAGAAATTGAATTAACAGCAAAAATAAATAATATTTATCAAACAACATGAAAAAAATTACTTTTTTATCCAATTAGTGATTTTATCATAATTCAGATTGATATAATCTGTCTTTTCTTCAACAATTGAATTATTGATAAACAATATACTAGGCATGTTGTAACCTGCTAAATCAACAAAACGCCTGCCCAATAAAATCATATAAGGAATATTCGTGGCTTTGGTGTCATCAAAAAATGGAGCAATATCTTTCGTGTCGCCATTCAGAACAAAAAAGATTGAAATATTCGGGCTTTCTTTTTTAATCAGATGAAGTTTGTAAGCAGCAATACGGCAATGCTTACAGGTTAAACTCATAAATGCAATAATATGTTTCTCTTGACGGAGTTCCAATGGCGGCTTTTTTAAATCGGTACTATTATATAAGGTATCAAGTTTCAGTTTATAGCCGACAATTTCTTTTTGCGATTGATATGCAACAATAAAATCTGGAGGATTCAGAATAAAAGGCAGCGTCAAAGAAACTAATGTGACCACAATAGCGATAATTTTCTTAAAGGGAAATGTAAATCCTTTATGCCAAATATAAAGTACTATAGCTACGGCAAGCATAACAATATTCTTTATTATAGCTTCTAAGGGCGACATCATCAAAACATTGCCAAAGCATTTGCAATTGCCTTTGTTGCCTTCTATAATAAGCTGCACGATTAAATAGACCGTAAATACTACTAACATGGCAATGGTAGCTTTCAAAGTGAATCTTCGTAAGCTAAAGTTCAGAATTAAAAGTATGCCTAAAAAGAATTCAAAAGAAATCATCAAGCGGGAAATGACAGGGGCGGTGTACCAATTGGCAACGCCCAAATCAATGAAAGTTAACTCGAATAATTCAATAGGATATAGTTTGGTCAGACCTGATAAGATAAAGACTAAGCCTAATAGTACAGAGATTGTTGTAAAAATAATCTTCTTCAGCATGGCAATCAGTTGCTAAAATCCATATTTATCAATCAAATAAATCAGTGCTGCAATGGATGCACCTCCAAGTTGTAGTTCACGTTGATTCACGGCTTCAAATTTATCGGTTGAAGCATGTTGGAAATCAAAATAGCGTTGTGAATCGGTGATAAGTCCAAAGAGAGGGATGTTTTCTTTTTCCATGAAACTTATATCTACTCCTGAATAGCCTTTATTATAAAGCCATAAACCGTAGTTAATCAATAAAGGTTTCCATTGTTCGAGACGTTTTTCGACATTGTCGCCGGCATCATACGCAAAGCCTTGCGGAGTGAACCCTCCTTCGTCGGATTCGATGGCGGCAATATGTTTTTCTTTAGTTTGTTGAAGAATTTCTTCATACTTACGTCCGCCGCGTTGCGCCATTTCTTCATCCATAAATTCAACAACACGAATGGTATGTCTGGGTTTGATATTAAGTTCTTTAAAAATGCGTAACACATCCATAGCTTGGACAACACCAATGCCATCATCATGCGCCCCTTCGCCAAGTTCCCATGCATCTATATGACCTCCAACAACAATAATTTCGTTGGGGAATTCACTCCCTTTGATTTCAGCAATGACATTATTTGAAATTGTGTCAGGGTTTTCATAGCAACCCGACTTTAAATACACTTTTGTGGAAGGCTCATTTTTTACTAAAGTGCTTAATATATCGGCATCCACAGTACTGATGGCAAAAGCAGGGATTTTAGGCAGGCTATCGAAATAATGCATGATGCCAGTGTGTGGATATATATGTTTGATATTGGTTAATGAGCGGGAAATGGAAGCCACCGCTCCATAGCTGGCTGCCATGGAAGCTCCAATAAAACGTTGATCTGCAGCACCGCCATAGGCTTCAAATGTGCTATATAAGGTAGGATCGGCAGGGCGATTAAAGAACACTATCTTTCCTTTGATGTTTGCTTCGCCCAAAGCTTTGAGTTGATCGAAATTTTGGACTTCGATGATGTTGGCAGAAACACCTTGTTTCCCTGTTCCCATAGCACCTCCCAAAGCACAAACTGCAAGCGGTTTTTTTCCTGCATTGGATTTTGCATAACAGGATTCTTTAAATCCACGTTTCCAATTGCGCACTTTAAGTTCTTGTAAATATACGGTGTCGGCACCTGCTGCTTTCAATGCACCATGAAGCCAGTCAACAGCTTTTGCTGCTTGAGGTGAACCACCAATTCTTCCTCCAATTTCTTTACACAAATGCCGTAAATTCTCATAAGAAGCATTGCTGGTCAATGCACTTGAGAAAATGGATTTTATAACGATAGAGTCGTTATTCTGGGCAGCAGCCATCAGGCACTGAACACACACAAACAGGAAAACAATTGACTTTTTCATAGATAATAAATTAAAAAAACCTCGCAGTAGAATACTACGAGGTTTTGAATAAAGAACAAAAATTGCGAATTAGTTCATTACAGTAATTTTCTTGCTGTATGATTTTTCGCCATCAATAATTTTTAAGATATAAGTTCCTTTTGCTAAATCAGAAACATTTAATAGATAAGAATTGCTGATTTTGTTGTCTGACATGATGAGTTTGCCATACATATCATAAAGATTAATATCAGAATTAAGCGCATTTACAATCGTAACATTATCAGTGGCAGGGTTAGGATAAATCATAACGTTTCCAATAGAATTTTCGCCAATTCCTAAAGCTACTTGAATTGTTTTTGATTGATACACTTCTTTGGTTGAGTTGTCTTGTATGAAAACAACGGCAATCAAATCGCTCATTTCTTCAACAAATGTACTTGACATATCTTTGGTAAATGTATTGGTATAAGCTGTACCATCTGTGAAGTTAACTGTGGTTCCTGATGCAGATGGCAACATTTGCATCATAACATGATGCCATTCTGTTTCGCCATTGGAGCCAACGTTTCCGGTGGTTTTCTTTTCGCAAATAACCACCTGCACTTTTAAACCTGCAGCGGTAACATAAGGATTGATTGTTACAGGAACACTTACTGTGTTGCCACTATAGGTTGCAGTACCAGTAATTGCAAATGGTGATTTCTTAGCAGTAGCTTCGGTGATAGCACCGGTTAAGCCTGCGGTAGATAAATCCATAACAACTCCATCATGATACATATCGGGCACGCCTGATACACCATAATAGGTAACGCGGTCGCCAGCTTGTGCAATATAATATGGGTCACCAGTTCCGGGCCAATCTACTTGATATTTAATGTAGTTCATGTTTGCATCATTTGCATCTGCCCAAGCATTGAATGTACCTGTATTCCATGAGTAACAAGGAGCACATGTGGAAGCAGAAAATCCTTCGATAAGAGCAACTTTGTTTACAATTTGCGAAGCAACAGAAACAGATTTTGTAACAACATTATCACCAGGATTTGGATCAACATTTCCGTTAATATTAGCAATAGTAACTTGAATTGTATGCGCTCCAGTAGTAAAGGTATAAGGAGCATTGTGAGTGAAGGTGCCTGTTGCGCCTAAAGCAATGTTTGCACCAGTTACTGAATAAACTGCAGAGGCTGCACCACCGTCAATTTTATAAGTAACATCATAAGAAGTAATATTGTTGAATCCAACATTTTTTACTGTTCCAGTGATATTATTAGCACCAGCAGCAAAAATATTAGCATTATTTACTGATACAGCAGCAACATCATTGTTTAGTAATGATTTTACTTCAACATCATCAAGAGCTAATAAATATTTGTCGTTTGAATTGTTTCTCCAACCAATATAAACAGTTTGTCCGGCATAAGTAGCAAGACTGATGTATTTGGTGGTTGCTACGGTTACTTCAGCAGGAACATTTAATAAGATAGTTGAACTCATAAGGTTTGCTGAAGTTGGAGCAACGGTTGAAATACGTACTTCATAACCATCAGGATAACTTGGGTCTTGTGCAGCACATAAATACTGTAAAGTAGGATTGGTGGTAGGCACTGTGATAGCAGGTGTCCACATCCAGTCATTTGATGTACCAGCAGAGGCATACCATGAGGTTGACCATGCGCATTTTGATGTGATAACCATGCCAGTTCTAGCATAACATACCCAAGCATTGGAAACCCATGCCATGGTGGAATATGGCGTCAAGCCATCCACATTAAATAATGTCCAGCCAGTAGGCATTGCGCCATCGGCTACGGCATCAAAGTTTTCGCTGAATTGTGCTTTCGATGTGAAAACAAGAGCAATTAGCAATGTAAAAAGTAAAATTGTTTTTTTCATAATTGATTTGTTTTAGTTAATAATTAATTGATTGTTTAAGTTCGTAAAAATTTAATCGCACAAAGATAAATTAAAAATTAATATACAAGCAATCTTTAACGTTAATTTAATCATTGAAGGCATGATATTTTTTTGAAAAATCTTTATGACAGCAAAGATACTATTATTTATATTCGTAGGATTTATTTTTTAAAATATTTATGAACAAGGAAAATGTGTATAAAGTACTTCAAGTACTTAAAGCGCCTAAAGTATTTAAAGTGCCTAAAGTACTTAAAGTGTTGAGTGGTGTTTTTTTCAAATTAAAACGTCAATACGATTTTGCTTTTACGGATGAGGGAGTACAAGGCATCCATAGAAGAGAATTTGCACACTTGAGGCGCATCATTTTTACGGCTTTGCAAACAGGTGCCGCAACCCAAAATGGTGGAGCCACTGTTCAAGAATGTGGTGGTTTGTTCTTGCAAATCGGCATTGGTTTTTACCAGATTGTCAAGTTCGACGCCTTTGCCCAACAGAAAGATGCTTACGGTGTCGCCTTGCGATTTGGAATAATTGGCAAAGCGCAAAGCATTCCAAAGGGTTTCTACGTCGTTGGAATACATTACGATGCCTACACTTGTTGGATTCGTGCCGGGGGTGCTTGTGCCTCCGCATTGTGCATACGTTTTGAATGTGAGACTACAGAGCAAGATTGCTAAAAATAGATAGAGTTTTTTCATGGTTTAAATTTTACAGCAAAGATATTCATTTTTTGAATAACGGAGCATGAAAAAACCACTAAGACACTAAGTTCACTAAGTTACACTAAGAAAAAAAACAATAGAACAATTCAACAATAGAACAATAAAAAAGCTTGCCGGTAGGGGCAGAAAATTTTCTGCCCCTACGGAGCGGGCTTTTCATTTCTTATTGATAATTTCCCCATCCCCAACCTTGCTTGGAGTTCCACAAGTGGGCATAT
>CAIWVT010000578.1 GCA_903916135.1 uncultured bacterium | reverse complement strand
TGTTGAATGGTTACATTGTTTTTTTAGCAGGCAGAGCCTAAAAAGATAGATAGGACTTATTTTGGAACCTTTGCCAAACAATGGGTCAGCACACGTATTATTTAATTATGTTCCATCCACCATTCCAAAAACGCATCAAATAATAAATAATTTTCTGATTTTTTGTCTAATACCTCTAAATCACAGATTGGAAAAATATATTTTTTTCTTCCCTTCCTAATCTCAACAAGTAGCCCATACATGTCAATCAGATTATCTATTTTTTTCACACTAACTATATCTCCAAAACTTAATCCTGAACTTTCTGTATGTAAAACCACAGCATCAAATGGAAATGTAATTTTAGAGGATAAAAATTCAAACCATCTGTCAGCTTGAGTATTATAATCCTTAGGCTTTGTCCCTTTGAGAACCTCTTCAATAATTTGAGAATTAAGTTTCATAGATTATAGCCTGTCAAGATTGTCCAAATATGTTTCTACTGCTGTAATCCAATCTTCACTTTCCTCTTTTATTATATCCATCATTTCAGTTAAGTTTTCTTTGGATGTTTTACCTATTTCGGTCATAAAACTGTAGAATTTTTTCAAACTTGCAATGTTTTCTTTAATGGTATATTTGCTCGACCAACAAGCTTTTCGTATAAAATAGTCTCCTAAAAACCATCCAATTGAAGTGGCTCCATCTTCTGCTTTTACAGTATCATAGTGTAGGAGAAACCCATTTATATAAAAGTCAATATTCGAGATGTGTGAATTTATTGTCTTTGATTTTAGGTTTTTACCTTTTAGCCAAATTTCAAATTCATCAAGCAGTATTTTGTTCTCCGCTCTTATTGTTTCCATTTCATGTTCCCAAGCTTTGTATTCTTCGTCTTTCATAATCGTGTCATTTTATATATTTGTTTATAACGATAAGTCGGTGATGATATTTTTTTCGTTCAACCTTTTTATTTTATATTCATTAATATTGTGGGTTGAATATGCTTTTTCAATTTGCTTGTCTCCTGACTTACTAAACTGCAAACTTGTCTTGGGACCTTTCCCAAATTTATTGTAAACCGTCAACGAAGGTTTAAGATTCATTTTTACAGCCGTTTGTCTTATAGTTCGATTTATGGTAGTTAGTTTGCTTAAATTTATCTTGCATACTTTTTCAAGATACCCAACTTTGCCATTTCGCCAGTTCATATAATCTGTTTGCGATAAATAGTTAAGTTTCATCAGAATGTCAACTGAGCTAATAAAGCCTTTTTGGTCCAACAACTCCCCTACTATACCTTTGATTCTTTGCTCTAATTCAGAATCTTTCATGCGATGTTCTTTTTTCTTTTATGATTTGGTTGGTTGATTGAAATATTTTAGGTAGAAAGATGTTGGGTTGTATTTGTTGATAACGGGCGGGGCTTGCTGCTGTGCGCTTCCCTGCTTTATTTAAAAGACGTGCTGTTTCGGTCTACAACGTTCCTGTCAACGAAGCCAGATGCGCATTGCAGCAAGCCCATGTTACCGCCTGGTGTTCTTTATTTTCTGTCATTTTCCCGATTTTCTTCTGTTGTCGTCCAAGCATAACATTTGACAGTTGTCCGCAGTTGTCTTACCACCTAAATGCCAAGGTGTAATATGGTCACCTTCCATTTCTTCAATTTCAAAATGCTCTGTGCATACAGGGCAAATCCCTTTTTGTCTTTCGTATGCTTCTCTTTTCTGTTTGTCGCTAAATGAACGAATATTTAAAAACCTTTCTTTTCTTGTCAAAACGTAATAATAAATTCCTTTTTTGTTCTCTACATCTTCGTCTAACATTAAAGTGGTTATTTCTGCTTCAAGTTTTTTAGGGTCATATTTTTTGTCTTTAAATTCATTGTAAAGAAAACCCCATTTTATTCCTTTCATTTCTTTTCGATATTTTGGAAAAGTTGCTTTTACCCAACTAATAACACCTTGAAAGTAAAGCCAAAGTTCATTTGCATTTGGTTCGTGTTGGTTTTTTGACATATATTCTTTGATACTGCTATTTGAAATCCAATCTATTGCAGTTTCAAGATATTCTTGTCTATTTGCAGAACCAGTTAAATATTCATCACCAATTTTCGGTCTGCTATTTTTTGAAAAGTAACGTTTAGCATCAGAAACCCAAGAGCCAGAATAAACAGCGTTTTTTAACTCTTGAGGTGTTAAAACTTTGCCAGCAATATTTATTGTCTCAAACCAATCTAATTTTTCACTTGGTTTTCCTGAACAGAAATAAACCATTAATGTATAATTAAGTATTTGGTCTTGCTTGTCTTTTGGTAAATTATGAAATGCCAATCCATCAATTGAAAAAACTCCGTCTACATATTGGCAAATTGAAATAGTTCTTTGCTGACCGTCTATTACTTCAAAATTACCATCTTCACGAACTGCCCAATACATTACATTTAGTGGAAAATCTTTTTGTAAAGTATTTATTACTGCATTACGTTCTTTCTCGTCATAAACAAATTCCCGCTGATAAGGTGGGCGAACATCTAACTTACCGCCAAAAGCTACTACACCATTATCGTTATTATCTTGGTAACCATTTGTTAGGTCTCGGACTGTAATTTCTTTAAGTTCTATTTTCATTATTTTACAACATTTTTATTTTTAATTATTATCCTTGCAAATACTTTATTTACTCGATAATCTTCCGAAGTCAAATATTTTCCATTCGTATCTCTAACATATAATAGAAAATCTCTTTTGTCCGAAATTGGCAATTTAGTAATAGGGTCTCTGAATTTTTCATAACGTTTAGTTGGTGTAAAATTTTCTTCACCAATACCAAGTGTTTCTATTTCAAATTGGTCAGGATTATATTTGTCTAAAAATGTAATTGGAACACCCATACTTCCATCATAATCCATTGGAATATCTTTGGTTACATCAACATTTATTGCGTTATAATTGTCATAAGTTGGATATTCTTCTGTTGTGTATTTTTTATAAAGAATTAAATCTTCATGCCTTTTATTAATATCAAGGTTGGTAAACCAAGTAACTCCTGAAACTCTTATCATTCCTACTTGGTGGTCACCTGCTGTGGCGTAATCTTCGTAGTGTTTATTTATAAAATGGGCAGCCCCACCTTTAAATCCATAACCCAACCACATTTTATTTTCTTTAATAAGTTTGAAAATTTCTTTGTATGAAATTGCATTTTGGTGTCCAACAATTATAAATTTTTTGTCGTATTCAATCAGTTGAGCCAGATATTCACGAAATAATGAAAAAGGTGGATTTGTTACAACTATGTCTGCTTGTTTTAAAAGGTCAATACATTCATTACTTCTAAAATCCCCATCACCTTTTAATTTTTTTACCCCTATCTCGTTTGGGTCTGGAACTTTATTGTCGTTCTTATCACCGTCATATACCAAATAAATTGCTTGTTCGGATTTGTTTTCGCTGAACAAGTCCATATCTTGATTTTTGTAACAAGTTGCAATTAGTTTTTTAAGTCCAAGTTTTTCAAAGTTGTATGAAAAGAAGTGAAAGAAATTACTAACTCTTGGGTCATCACAATTACAGTAAATTACTTTATCCATGAAATGGTTTTTGTAATATCTTAATTCACGCTCAATATCTCCAAGTTGAGTATAAAATTCGTCTTTCTTAGATACTTTTGCTGAATGTAAATTTCTTTTTTTTGCTGTCATTATTTTAATTCTTTTTTAAGTCGCAAATTTACCATATTTATGTTACCTTTTATTGTTGCACGGTCTTTCTTACACTTGGCGGTAACGTTTCTGTTGCCGCAATGCGGCAATATCTACTATATCTATTACGGCAACCCTCCCGATTAGCAGGCTTGCTGTACCTTTTTGACTTTTCATTGTGCATAAAATTTTTACAAAGATACATATTATCTTCACACATTCGATATATTCTGCATAAAAAAACATTTCCTCGTTCCGCCTTTCATTATAATCTCTGTTTTCATCAGGAATCATGAACGTAAATTCAACAATAAATCCATTTCCAAAGCAAGCAATAAAGCTATGTTTCGAGTGAAATAAATTGTAATGAGCAAAGATGTCCATAAGTACGCATTAAAATGCATTTTCATGTCATCTTACCTCCATAAGTACGTTGTAAAATTCATTTTCATGTCATCTTACGTCGGTAAGAACCATTTAAAATCCATTTTCATGTCATCTTACGTTGGTAAGTAC
>CAIWVT010000577.1 GCA_903916135.1 uncultured bacterium | reverse complement strand
TATTCCAAAAAAAAAATAAAAAAATAAAAAAAAGCTTCCCCCACACAAGAGAAGCTTTCCTTTTTAAAGAATTAAAAAAAAGTATATGAAGCCTGCCGGTAAAGAGCTGGCAGGCTTCATAGCCTTAGTCAACCACTATCGAAAAGGGTTCACAAAATTCGATAACGTTTGGGTCGGTAACATTAGCCAAACGCACGTAATAGGTGTCTCCTCTCGTCAAATTGCTGACGTTATGCTTCTGACGTTTGGTCACTCCAACCAAATTCCAGGATTTTGCATCCTCGGGTGTTTTGGTGATTTGAATCACCCGAGATATCAATTTCTTGAAATTTAAGTAACAAAACACCAAGATAACACCTCCAACATTGGTGTTTTCGGCACCTAATTGGAGTTTTGAACTCGGTGTGCGCGGATGAACCAAGCGAAAGCCGGAGCTTTCTGCTTTTTCCCAATCGCCGTCGCAAGTAAGGTTCACATAATTACCTTGTTTACGGTAATTTTTGTTCACTTTTGCGCGGGCAAGGTTTTTAACACGTGTTGCTTCTTTTCCGCCGTCTTCTGCTAATGCGATTTTTTCAATAAAATCATCATTATCAGCTTTCATTGCTGCCAACGAAACGGCGGGTGTGGTAAAAAAAGGATTTGTGGTTAAACAGGTTATCGCGTTACTGGTTGAAATGGTAGCATCAGCGTCAGATTCATGTGAAATGTCCACTATAACTTTTGCATCCATATCTTATTATTATTTAATAGATTATTTAAAATATTTGTACTGAATTTTACTTTACGCATTATTTTTTTTCTTGAGGAATAATGCACAAACCTCTTAAGAAGGGCGTTGCCTTAAAAGGTAGTCCTTGAAGCGTTTTAGTAGGCTCGTATAGCGCAAAATGTAATTTATAATTTCTGATTGGTTTTTGATAATTGCTGATTTGCTTTTTACAATTGTTGATTTGCTTTATACAAAAACTGATTAGTTTTTTATAACTACTGATTTGCTTTTTACGAAAACAGATTTGCTTTTTACGAAAACAGATTAGTTTTTTACAAAAACCGACCGGCTTTTCGCAATTGCTGATTTGCTTTTTGTAATTTCTGATTAGAAATTTGTAAAAACTAATTAGCTTTTTAAAAACAGCAGTCCACCACTCCCATAGCCTACTTTCTTCATGTTTGAAGAAGAAGTAGTTGCAAGCATCTCGATAAAAATAATGGATAGACATGGCGACTGTTTTTTACAATTTTGTGTTTCTTGAAATAAAATGTAAAATTACTATAACAAAATGGCATTTTTTGCCGAGTTCGCCATAAATTCGCCTAAAATTCGCCCTAAATTCGCCTAAGTTTGTTCGGAAATCTTTCTGTAAGTGAATCAGGATAAGTCCTACAGAGGATTTCCTTCTACACAAAAAAATGAAAATTTATTTTTCACTTTTTTTCTCTCTGCGAAAAAATATAGTTCCGTTTGCTTGCTCTAATATTTTGATGAATTCTTCTATTTTTTGAATAACTTTTTTGTATCTTTCAGGAAAGTGTATGGTTTTGTAATTCTGTTTGCTCATGTTAGAAGCATTTAAAGGTTTTTCATCACAATAAATCAGGCGCGCCGCCACTTGCAGATAACATTTTTTGTCGTCGGATTCTATCAACCCATATTCAAACAATTCGTGCAGCAGCAACGAAATATAGCTAATAAATTTATGACGTACCTCCAAGGCTTGCCTGTTTGAAAAATTGTCGAAAAGTTTTTCAGAATGACAAGGACGTCGAAACCAACCGGAATTGTCTATTAGCGAAATCATCACAATAAATACTTTTGGATGAAGCGAACACGTCAGAGCAGGCAAATGCGGCGATTTGTCCTTTTTTGATTTTTTTGATGCAGCATCATCGGGCTGCTTTTTTTTATTTGACTCATGTTCGTGAGGAAGTTCTCCGTCGAATGAGTCCTTTTTAGGTGGTTTCATACGCTTAGAATTTAGATGTCAAAAATACAGTGTTATTCATTAAAACGTACAATTGTAAAAAGTATGAGTAACGAGAGGATTTTTTTTAATCCATAGAGAATTTGGAATGAAAAAACGGAAGAAAACAGCGATTTAAAAAACACAATTTCGTTCTATATTTCAATCCAAATTCAGTCGGGTAGTATAGGTGCTTGCCTATAATTTTCAACACAGCATTAAAAGCGCTTATCTTGATGATTTGTAATTTATTTTTGCATTTTGGTATTAAACATGAAATCTTTAGTATCTTTGTAAAAAAAATATTATGCAGCCGGAAATGAAAAAAGTTGGGCAAAGCATGGCAATTGGATTGCTTGCTGAAATAGATATAGTAGATATTGTGCCAATGGTGCAACATAAATGTTAGCGTTCATGCTTAAAAAACCAAGCACAACCCATTTTGAAATTAATTTTGATGAAAATATTATTATCAATCAAATGTCATGAGACAAAGTTCAATAAATAATAAAAATAATAAGAAATTCTTTGAAAAGTTACTTGGCACTAGCGTAACATTTCTTATTCTATTAACCGGCATTTATTCAGATAAGTTTCGCTCAAATGAGTTAATTGATTTTATTACATTACCATATAATACAATCAAAATACAACAATATAATCTTGATAGTTTATATACCTTCTCCAATGAATATTTCAAAGAAAACTATTTTGTTGACAATTATAAATTATATATCATTTGTCCTCCTCATGAAGATTATAAGCATCACTTTTTAACATCCAATTTGAGAGAAATAATGCTTAATAAAATTGGAAGCAAACTAAATGATATACTCACATATAGGGGTTTAAACTCTCTCAACGAAAGTCAACTCTTCTATTGTTACCTATTGTTGAATTTGAAAGAACATTTACCGTATAACAACCGTAATATGTTCTTTCGTACAATCATTATTAATGATAAAGCTAGAGATGTAGATGCGAGTAGGGAAGAGCTTAAATATCACTCTCTATGGGAAAGAACAAATATAGACGAAGAATATCAATTTAAAGAACTCTTTATACAGTTTTTGCTATATTCTGATACCATATGTTTAAAAGACATATTTAATAATACTATAGAAACATTAACCCCTATAGTTGGAAATAATGGAGTATATTCATCAAACAAATTAGAAATATACTTTATAGGTTCATTCGATTTGAGCAATTTAAATAGGAATGAATTGAACATATATGAAAAAGCAATGCAAAAACTCAATGAACAAATATGGATATCTAATGTATACTTATGTTCCTCAAATGAAGAAATGAATGATAGAAATGAGTTACACGATAGTCAATTCATTAAAAGCTTAAAAAATCATTTTTCATCAGTTTATTATTACAATATTAAAAACGTTGAGTTGCAAAATGACTCTCTTGAGAATTTAGTCCCATATTATAAAATAAGAGTTCCGAATCCAATAATTTTCTATAATATAGGAAAGACCAATGATTATAAAATTGCTAATGTTCAATTCATTTCTACTAATGGAATTTCCAGAGATAGATATACAATAGAGTTAAACGAAAACACTGCAAAACCAAATGATACATGGAAATTAAATGTTATTGATAGTACTTTTTATTCATTGAATAGGAGCGATATCATTCCATCTAAAGCTGAACCTTATGTATATTTGGAAGATAAAAGTAAGCATATTGCATATTTAATTCCAATTATAATTAAAGACCTGTTACCTAAGCACATTTCAATTTTTTTTATTATTT
>CAIWVT010000576.1 GCA_903916135.1 uncultured bacterium | reverse complement strand
TATCTTGATCAGAAATTTCATTTTCTTGTAAAAGAATTTCAATATTATATTCAAATTCACTTTCAAATTTTAAACAAAATGCAACTAAATTTGCATTTGTACCATTATTATACGGCTTAATTCTAAAAAAACATTTATGACGAAGATAATAATGAAGAATTTTAGATAAGGAATCCAAACCTTCACGATGCAAAATGCCCGATAATCTTTTATTTAGGTGTCCCTGTTGAACAAGGTCATCTAAAGAAATATCATTTGTTGATGAATACATATAATTGTGCAAAGCGATTAATAATTAATACTAATAAATTAAGATTCTGTTTGTTTTGAAAGCATATATGTAAACTCCATTGCCAGCATTTTGTTTCACTTTTCTAGTATAGTAGGGCAGTTATATTTGAAATTATGCGATGCCGATGGCGTTTAACGGTGCTATTCGCTTTCCTTTTGTTTTGGCTTGCGCGGTTTATATTTCTTTTTTGGTGCCACACTAATCAAAATATTGTCAGGAGATAAAATAATGATTTTTTTATTAATCAGCATTTTAAGCACATGATCAACCTGAGCCTCTGTATTGCCCAATTTTGCTACAAAATGTGAAATTATATCGTCCAGATGCTGTCCAATCAATGGTTGAAGCTCTTTATTGCTAAGCTGTCCAGAACGAAGTTGCTTATAATTGAGATTTTTTTCATCATAAGTTTTCGACGACAATCCTATGTACCCCCCTTTGAAATACCGGAAGATTTTACTGGTATCTTGTAGAATATTGTTGATTACACTATGATGACTCGTTTTTCTATACCGTAACACGTATTTCGCAATATCTTCACAAAACATTGGTGTATTTTGCTTTTGCAAAAACTCAACCGTTATGCTTCTTATCGAACCGCCTTTTATGTTATTATTTTGCTGTTCCCATTCTTTCAAACCATAAGTACTTGTTCTACTAAAACTAATAAATAATTTCTTATTATTAGTTATGTTTGACCTAACGGAAGTTTCTATAATTCTTTTATCAGGGCATATTTCTTGCAATACCTTGCAAATTTCCTTAGCATTCATTTGACTTCCCTTACGTTCCAAAATTTCATAAATATAGTCCTTTTGACTCTTTACACCACGTTTTTCGAATACTAAATGAAGATCATTTTTTATCGGAATCTCAAATGTTTTTTGAATAATGATTTTACAAACCTCTCTAATTTCATCCGTATCAACCGTAGTTCTACGTTTAATGAACTTAGAAATATATTTCTTAAACGGTAAGTAATATCTTTTTGTATTTTTATGGTTGGAAAGAATTTTTAAGTCCTTCATGAACTTAACAAAGTTGAAACTTTCAAATATGCTTAATTTCACAAAGTACAAACAATGAGCTTTCTCTTTCATAAAGTCAAATTTAAGCTCATTAACCAAAACATGCGTTTCCTGATGAAGAATTCCTAAAATATATCCATACAACTTCAAATTAAAACTAACCCCTTCTTGCGCATTAATCCGCTGAACCAT
>CAIWVT010000575.1 GCA_903916135.1 uncultured bacterium | reverse complement strand
GTTACGATAATTTATTTTATACGGGACAAAAAAAGCGGCTTCGGTTCTCAATATGCAGAACCGATGTTTGATGTTTTTAAATCGAAAGACTATACCATAGCGACTTCATATCCTGAATATTCTAAATTTATTTCGGAGATTCCTGATACATTTCCCGATTTAAGCAAATTTGAAACCGAGATACCCATCTTTACAGTAGTAGAAGATATGCCACAATATCCCGGAGGCGACGAGGCACGTATTAAATTTCTGATTGATAATATGCGTTATCCGCAAACGGCAAAAGATAATGGCATTCAAGGAACGGTTTATATCACCTTTATTGTAGAAACAGACGGCAGCGTTTCGGATGTGAAGGTGTTGCGCGGCATGGGCAGTGGATTGGAAGAGGAAGCCATGCGGGTGGTGAAACTTATGCCGAAATGGAAACCCGGAATGCAATCGGGCAAAGCTGTTCGAGTGCAATATAATATGCCAATAAGATTTACTCTATAAAATATTCATCCTAAAAAAATAATTATGATAGTCCCAAGCATGACATTGGAAGAAATTCGCAAGGAAATCGAAAAAGATTATCCGATTTTATATCGAAAATTAGGGTATATGTCAGAAGATATGCGGAAGAAACTCAGCAAACAACAATTATTAAATGGATATGAAACATTTTTTGATTATCGCTCGAAGTATAAGAATCAATGGGTCAACAGGATTTGCGTATTTAAACCACATGTAAATATCCAATGCATGTTAGTGTATCATAATGGCAAAGGTCATGTTGGAATTGTACTTACAGCAAAAAGGAATTTGATATATCATACCGGACATTTTTTTAGTCGTTATAATGAAAGAAAAAATTTGGGTTTAGTTACTTTTCATGATATTATTTGTCATTATTTAGTTGAAAGCAACGCAATAGATATTCAAGAAATGGAGGAAGTGGCTCCCGGAGTTTTTACCATGTTTGCCGTGGTTCCTTCAGGTATAATCATGGGCACGGTGCATAGACCTTTTAGTCTGATAAAAGCAAACACTTTTTTATCACACGAAATGCTGAATCATCGTCAAACGGAATTGAAAAATCTTGTAAAAGAAACCATGAAGAAATATCAGGAAACGGCGGGATTGTTGACGTGATGAGAGCTTGTTTTTATTAAATGAAAAATTAAAAATTAAAAATTAAAAATTAAAAATGTAAAGTGAAAAATGAAGCATCATAAATGAAAAATCAAAATTCTAAAATCTCAAATCTCAAATCAAAAATCCTTCTCTTGCTCATCGCTTTGCTGTTGGTTTCGTCCACTTTTGGTCAGCGGCTTATCACGATAGATTCGGCGGGCTATGCTTTGCAGAAGTTTTATTTGAGTCAGCATGTGGATAGTTTGTGGCGTAGCGGGCAGCATGTGAATTGGGAAACGGGACAGAGGGACAATTCAACGGCAACAATTGACAAAGGAGCGCATTGCAGTGCGTTTGTTGCCTCGGTGTGTAAGAAAAAAAACATCTATATCTTGCGCCCACCGGCACACGAAACGGAGCTGTTGGCAAATGCACAATACACCTGGCTTCATTCGGCGGAAGCAGCCGCGCAGGGATGGACGCCCCTCAAACAAAATCCTTTGGAACGGGCACAGCAATTAGCCGATTCGGGCGTGATGGTGGTGGTGTGTTATAAAAATCCGAATCCAAGATGGTCGGGGCATATCGCTTTTGTGATGCCAAGCGACATCTCCACCGACAGCATCGCCGCCTCTGGACCTCGATTGATACAAGCCGGCAAAACCAATTCCAATAATATGTCGCTCAAAGAAGCTTTTGATCGGCATATAAAAGATTGGACGCAAGTGACGAAGGTGCTTGCTTTTTTTTATGTGGATATTAGAATTAAAAATGAAAAATGAAAAATGAAAAATGAAACCTGCCTGACTGCGTCACGCAGGCAAGAATTAAAAATACTAAATTTATACAATTATGAATGCAGAAAAAGAAGAATACATCAAAGTTATATATAATTTTGTTCTTGATCAATTGGAAAACAACAATCCGCCTGAAGTGAGCGAAACTTTTGAAAGATTGATTGAATTGGGCATTGAAGATACAACGGTTATGGCACATATCGTAGTGTGCGCCTACATTGAAACAAAAAGTATGGAAAATAACTCTACTCCTTTCAATATGCAACGTTATTTTCGGAATTTGAAGAATTTGCCGGAGCTACCTGAGGGCTATTGAACGTTTTTTTTTTAATGTAGAAAGGATGTTTTTTTTAAATGGTT
>CAIWVT010000574.1 GCA_903916135.1 uncultured bacterium | reverse complement strand
GCAATAATACAGTGACATACTAAAAAAACACTAATAATAATTAAAAATGTATATACAATAAATGAAATCGAATCAAAGATAAATGTATTTACCTATTCAATAAATGCATTTGCCTATTGAATAAATGCAATTGCCTATTGAATAAATGCAATTGCCTATTGAATAAATGCAATTGTCTATGCAATAAATGCAATTGTCTATTGAATAAATGCATTTGTCCTTCCGATAAATGCAACCTTCCAAACGATATTTTTAATGTATTAAATGATTATAACCACCTCAAAACCAACTTCGCATACCCCATAACCAACTACCATCCAACCCCATCCAATCCCCACTCACATCCTACCGCAAATTCACCTTCCGCCACAACAAATAATTCATATACCGCCAAGCAAAGTCCTGCGACGCCCGATGTGCCGACGATGAGAAGATACGTTGCCAATTGTCCAACAGCTTTTTGGCATCCACCATCCGTTCCGTGTCCAACGACTGCAAATCCCCGATTTTCGACTTCATCATTGCGTTCTCTGCCATCAACCAAGCCGTTTGCGGCGTAGCAAAACCCAACTTATCCGTCCGATTATAAATCGCTGCGGGCAACACATCGCGCATCGCCTCCCGCAAAAGATACTTGCTCCAGCCTTTATGGATCTTATAGTCCGCAGGAATAGAGAAAACATACTCAATCAAGTCCACATCGTCCGCAAAAGGCGTCCGCGACTCGATTCCATACTGCATAGAGCAGCGATCTTCCCATCGCAAAAGGTTTTTCAGATAATGTTGGGTAAAGAAATCGCTCAACACGTAGTTCATCTTGCGTGCGCTATAATCATTCGCGAGCGAGATGCCCGAAGCATGTTGTTGCCACGCCTCTTTTTGGATGAACATAGTCTCTTTATGGATGTTTTTATAGAGAAACTGCTTAGCTGAGGCGGGTAACAACTCATTGAGTGCCACTTTCCCGATAGATTTCATCAAGATAGAAACACCTAATGGTGAATGTTTAAGGTTGCCCCATTGAGAAGCCAAATCGCCCAAGCGAAAAGCCCGCATCAACTCAAAATAATAGGCAATATAGAACGGAACATAGCCTGCAAACAGCTCATCGCCGCCTTGTCCATCCAAAAGTATGGTGATGCCCTCTTGTTTGGCGAGCTTCATGACGGCGTTTTGCGCGTATGTGGACGTAGAAAACAGTGGTGCATCCTGAAAATAGATGATATCTTCCAATTCGAGCATCATTTGTTGTGAAGAACAGGGGACTGTGTGCCAAATGAGGTGGTTTTTGTCCACCACTTGCTGTGCCCATTGCGATTCATCGCAGCCATGTTGCGGATGTGTGGCAGTGAAGGCGTGTAAGTTGCCTTGCAGATGCTCAAGATGTTGAGTACTGTTGATAACGTTCGCCATACCGATGATAGAACTGCTATCTATCCCGCCACTGAGACAAAAACCTATGGGTACATCGGAGCGCAGCCGCAAAGAGACAGCATCGCGGATACGTTCGCGAGTTTCTTCCACATATTCCTGTGCCTTGGCGGGATAAAAACGCTCTGCGCCCCCGTTGACGCTGAGTTTGTAGTACCGATTCACCTGAAATTGCTGTGAATTTAGGTCGTAGATGAAGTAATGTGAAGGCATAAGCTCCTTGATATGCTGATACATGCCTTGCTCGTGGGTTTCCACTTGGCTATGGACGAGATATTGATAGACGGCTTGCGCATCTTGGTCGGTATTATAGGGTAATGTATGCAAAGCTTTTTGCTCAGAAGCGAAAGCAAGGACATTGTCCTGATGATAATAATAGAATGGTTTCACCCCGAAGCGGTCGCGGCAGCCGATGAGGCAGTTTTCCTTGCGATCGTAGATAACCAACGCCCACATGCCGTTGAGTTTGTCTAAGAAACGCAGTCCCCAATGCTGATAAGCTTTGAGCAACACCTCGATATCGCTTTGGGTTGAGAACACAAAGCCATGTTGTTGGAGTTCATCACGGAGTTCGATGTAGTTATAGATTTCGCCATTGCATGTAATCCAAATGCTTTGGTCTTCATTGCACATAGGTTGATGGGCGGCGCTTGAGAGGTCTATGATAGACAAACGTCTGTGGGCAAATCCCAAGAAAGTTTCGTGTTGGAAGACCGTGATGTGTTGTTTGGGGGCATAAGCGAAGGCATTATTCCAAGCAGAGGCTTGTGTTTGGTCAGCTCCGCATGGAAAAGCTTGGTCATTTTGGAAAAACACGAATCCTTCGTCGTCGGGACCACGATGTTGTAGTGAGTCGGACATCTTTTTGAGGCGCTCGGGGAGCGAATAGGTGTTTGCATTGAAATCGAGTATGCCGGCAATTCCACACATAAGTATTTATTTATAGATTTTAGTTAGCATGTTGATTACTTTAGCCAAGATTACTTATCATCGGCTTTATTTTCGAGCAGTGGCACGAAGCGAAAGGTGCCGTGTTCGCGTCGGATGATTTCGCCTTGCAGGTTTTTGGTGATGGAAATCATGTGTTGCACATCGCTTGCGCCAACAGGAATCACCATGATACCGCCGGGCTTGAGTTGTTCTAAAAGCATATCAGGAATGTCGGGAGCACCTGCAGTAACGATGATTTTGTCGAAAGGTGCGAAGGCGGGTAAGCCTTTGTAGCCATCGCCAAAGAACATCTTGGGTTGATAAGCAATGGAGGGCAAGAAGTTTTTTGTTTTCATGAAGAGATTCCGCTGACGCTCTATGGTATAGACGATAGCTCCCAACTCGAGAAGTACACATGCCTGATAGCCCGAACCTGTCCCCACTTCAAGAACTTTGTCACGCTTTTTAATCTGCAACAACTCGGATTGGAAAGCGACGGTGTAGGGTTGAGAAATGGTTTGTCCTGAGCCGATGGGGAAGGCTTTGTCTTCGTAAGCGTGATTTTGGAATGTGGAATCTAAAAAGAAGTGCCGCGGAATTTTTTCGATGGCGCGAAGCACGTTTTCGTCGGAAATTCCTTTGCTTTTTAACGTCTCGATGAGCTGTTTTCGGAGTCCTTTATGTTTATAAGAATCAATCATGTTGTGTAAAGTTAATCGTTATCAGTATATTATGTTGAAATAAATGGTTCAAAACCTTGTTGATTTTTCTTGCGAAAATACTAATAAACGTTCAATAAAAGGATTAATTTTGCAAAAAAAAAAATTATGCTAAAAATAGGAGTATTAGGAGCAGGTCATTTGGGGAAAATCCACATCAAATGTATTAAGCAAATTGAACATTTTGATTTATTCGGATTCTACGACCCTGACGAAAATGTTATGAAAGCCGTAGCGAGCGAATATGGCATCAAAGCGTTTAATTCTATTGATGAATTGATAGAAGCTGTAGAGGTTGTTGACATTGTTACGCCCACGGTTTCGCATTTTGATTGTGCATCGAAAGCCATGAAAGGCTCGAAACATGTGTTTATTGAAAAACCATTGGTGACTACGCTCGAAGAGGCTAAGGAGCTTATCGCTATTTCGGAAGAGGCGGGAGTGAAGGTTCAGGTGGGGCATGTGGAACGTTTTAATCCTGCTTTTACTGCTGCCTTACCTTTTATACAACAACCGATGTTTATAGAAACGCATCGTTTGGCACAGTTCAACCCACGCGGTACGGATGTTCCCGTGATATTGGATTTGATGATACATGATATTGATATCGTTTTGAGCATGGTGAAATCGAATATCAAACGTATCAATGCAAGTGGCGTTGCGGTGGTGAGCGACACTCCTGATATTGCGAATGCCCGCATTGAGTTTGATAATGGTTGCGTTGCGAATTTGACGGCGAGCCGTATTTCGATGAAGAATATGCGCAAGACACGTTTGTTTCAGCATGATGCGTATATTGCTATTGATTTCTTGGAGAAAGATATTGAGATTATACGTTTGAAAAATATAGTGGATGAATCGGAGTTAAATCCTATGGATATGATGATAGATTTGGGAGAAGGCAAGGGGAAGAAACAGATATTTTTTGAGAAACCTGACATCATCCCCATCAATGCGATTAAGACGGAGTTAGAGGCGTTTTATTTCTCTATAGCTAATAATACAATGCCGAATGTAACGATCATTGATGGGTATAAAGCGCTTGATGTTGCCTATAAAATCATTGATAAGATTAATATTTCTGAATAATTTTTAGGATAAGCAATAATTGAAAATCTTTAGCGTTTCAACAAAGAATTGAAAATAACGCATGGATTTTAAATTTACTCTTTTATGGCGATTGATTGGAACTTTGACAGGATTTCTATGCCTTGTAGTCATCATCAGCCTTGCGTCTTGCAAAAAAAACGACCTTGTTCCGTCTTATATCCACATTGATAAAATTACGCTTACTTCTACGTACGAAACGGATGGCTCAAACTCAAGTAAGATTTGTGATGCTTGGGTGTATATAGATGGCAATTTGATTGGCATTTATGAATTGCCTGTGACGTTTCCTGTTTTAGCTACGGGCTCGCATGAAATCATGGTTCGCGCAGGTGTGAAATTAAACGGCATCGCTATGTCAAGAGGCTATTATCCCTTTTATCAAGCATACACAAGCACGGTGAATTTGGAAGCTGAGCATGTTGATACTATCCATCCTACGGTTACGTATTATGCTAATAAAATTCAATGGAAAGAGGATTTTGAAGAGGGTGGATTTACGCTTGTAAAATACACAGGCAGTGACACAGCGTTCATTAAGACTGCGGTTCCTGCTGAGGTTTATGAAGGATCATTTTCTGCCGTTGCGAAACTTTCGGATAGTTATAAATATTTGTTGACGGTTTCTACTTCAGACTTTTCTATTCCCCAAACGCTCACACCCGTTTTTTTGGAATTAAATTATAAAACGAATACTCCTTTTGTGGTTGGCATGATAGGTCAATTTCAGACCGGTGGCACTGAACTTGTGAGAACATTAATTATCAATGCCAATAATGAATGGAATAAAATCTATATCAATTTGACCGCTACGGCTAACTATACGGTGAATGTGCAATCGTTTAAAGTCTTTTTTGAAGCGAATAAGCTTGATAGCATTGCCGAACCGAAGGTATTTATTGATAATATTAAACTTCTTTATTCGAATTAAGCCATGAATAAAAAACTGCAGGTATTGAAATATGTTGGCTTTGATATATTTTCTGCAATTCTTGCGTGGACGCTATTTTTTATTTATCGAAAATACAATATCGAATCGGAAGTCCTTCATCAACCTGAAGTTATTTATGCAGATCATAATCTTTACTTTGGTTTAATCATCGTAGTAGTGTTTTGGGTTCTGTTATATTATGTGTCAGGAACCTATCAGAAAATATACCGCAAGTCGCGACTCAAGGAACTTAGTCAGACTTTGTTGTTGTCTTTCCTCGGTTTGATAGTAATTTTCTTTGTGTTGATACTTGATGATCAAGTTGTTTCTTACACGAATTATTACATTTATTTCTTGGTTATTTTTAGTTTGCATTTTACCTTAACTTTTGGATTCCGTTTTATTTTGTCCACGCGGACTGCTTATAGAATTCACCACAAATTGATCGGTTTCAACACACTGCTTATTGGAAGTAACGGCAATGCCACTGCGATTTACAACGAAATTGAGAATGAATGGAAATCCTCAGGGAATAAGTTCGTTGGGTTTGTGGATGTTTTCAATAGTGACAACAACCCCATGATACAAAATTTACCGCATTTGGGTAATTATAAAGACTTAAAAGATATTATTCAGAAATATAAGATAGAAGAAGTCATCATTGCTATTGATAAGAAAGAACATACTTATATTGAACAAATTATTTCTTTTTTGGAAGATACCGATGTGGTGATAAAGATAATTGCCGACATGAAAGACTTCCTGTTGGGCACTGTAAAAATGACTTCTATTTTTCATGCACCACTCATACAAATTTCTCCTGAATTGATGCCGGCATGGCAACGCCATTTAAAAAGGTTCTTTGATGTTGCTGCGTCAATTATAGCGATTCTAATTTTGTTGCCTGTCTATATTTTAGTAGCCATTGGAGTGAAGTTGTCGTCCAAAGGTGCCATATTCTATTCTCACGAACGCATAGGCTTGCATGGAAAACCTTTCACTATGTATAAGTTTCGGTCTATGTTTACAGATGCAGAGATTGATGGTCCTCAATTATCAAGTAAGACGGATAAAAGAATCACGCGTTTCGGACGATTTATGCGTAAAGTTCGTTTGGACGAAACACCGCAGTTTTATAATGTACTAAAAGGCAATATGTCCTTAGTTGGTCCTCGTCCTGAACGAAAACATTTTATTGATTTGATTGTTCAGAAAGCTCCACACTATAAGTTGCTTCACAAAGTGAAGCCCGGTATTACGTCATGGGGACAAGTGAAATATGGTTATGCTGAAAATGTTGACCAAATGATAGAACGTTTGAAATTCGATGTGCTCTACATCGAAAACATGTCTTTGGCAGTAGATTTTAAGATATTAATTTACACGGCACTCATCATTATTCAGGGACGCGGCAAATAAACTAAAGCTGCTTATTCTCAATCATCACCACAATTTGTTCTATATATTTATCCTCTCCCATAGGGTCGTAGGTGCTTTTGAGATTATAGCCAAACAAGCGCCCAAAGGATTGATACATGGAAGCCACCACACCTCCGCGGAAATCCTTTATTAAATCAAAGGACGACGAACCTGTTTCGCGGTCAATGAGTTTGATGAGTATTTTTCCTTCGACATCGTTCAGGTTTTTAATTTCTTCTTCAAAACGAGCCTTCAAGTCTGCTTCGGCTTTCTTCATGGCGCGTTTGCGATCTTTCTTGGGACCGGAACTCGCAATAATGGCGTTGTATTCCTGTGCTTTTGCGGCTACAAGCTTCGCATAAGGATAGACTTTTTTTACAAGCAGCGCCAAGCGGGAAAAGGTAAGCGCGTCCACTTTGTTATTGAACATAGGCTTGCCATAGATTTTCACTTCGCTCATGGCTACAATAGGCAAAGTATCACCGCTCACGATGACTGCCCGCGTAACAATACTATTGGTGTCTTGCGCTTTGAGTAGCGTTTGAGAGGATATAAATATTAGGATAATATGGAAGAATATCTTTTGCATGGTGATTTATTTATACTACTCAATTACTGTGCCAAGATTGATTAGATAAACCTACGAATCAACCGCAACTGATGTGTATAGCGATGTGTCTCCTGATTATAAATCCCTTCATGGTCAATGCCATCAATGTGAACTTTGCCTGAAGCGTGAATAATCGTTTGATTATCCAATATAATACCTGTGTGTATGATGTGATTTTCTTTGTTTTCGAAAAAGGCAAGGTCACCTGCTTTGGCTTCGGCAATAAAATCAATAGCCTCACCTTGCAACGCTTGCTGCGCAGCATCTCGAGAAATCTTGATGCCACATACTTTCAAAACCACCTGTGTGAAACCTGAACAATCAATACCAAATGGGCTGCGTCCGCCCCACAGATAGGGTGTGTTCATATATTTTAATGCCACTTTGATTATGGCGGAACCATCACGTGCTTTCGCAACATGCACATATTTACTATTGATGGAATATTCAACGCCGCTGATGCTAAAACTATTGGATGAAAATCCCGGCAAACTACTTCCCATGACAATCGGAAGGCGCGCCTTAGTTGTTTTGTTGTTCAGCTTGTGGACCAAATCGCATACTACAGCATTATTGTTACCCTTAAAAAGCTCAAATTCTTCTTTATCCAAGCTTTTTACTTGTTTACGGTCAACCCAACCTTCATAAGCATCGTAAACCGTAATGATTTTCAGCCACGAACCAAAGGATTCAGTAACCATAACAAGTTCCCCGAAAAGCAATTGTGTCACCATTTCAGCCTTATCTAAAGGTGTGGCTCTTACGGGAACCATACTTAAAATACAAATACCTGTATCCATATTCTTTTTTTTAGCAAAATAACGAAATATTTTTGACGTATAAACTATTTTCTATTCAATTTCTTCAACGATTTATATACTTTTCAAGTATTGGAGCGCATCAGGACCTCTATTAAACAACAAATCCATGATGCTCAAGTTAGGAATAAATCCAAACTTATAATCAAACACCTGCGTATATTTAGGGAAATTAATATCTGAACTATGCTTTGGATGTATAGATTCTCTGAAATCATCTTCCCCTAAATATTCTGCTACAAAAGTTTCAGAGACAACTATCTCAGGCGAACATTTCAGTAATTTAAAGCAAACCTGCATAATCTCCATATTAAAATCAAATAACCATAAGTATTCTTTGTTGAAAAAGACATCCAACTCCGGTTGATAATACATAAAGAAGGGTGATTTGTTGTATGCAGACGTTATGGCTTTCGCATGGACTTTATGCCACGGGACATCATACGAAATTTTCACATCTTTCAAAGGCAAATGATTCCTTCTGCATTTTTGTAATGCCACGCTCAAATCAAGTTTTCCGTTGGCGGCATAGATAGCACAACGATTGCGATAGGTCTGTTTTGTAAAGTTTTCGCATGCTTCCATAGTGATTTTATCGCTCTTGATGGCGTGATAGAAGAATTCAATAGGTGGAAAATAAGCAGTGGCGAAAATCATGAAAACAATTTTGGTGCAAATTTCCGAAATTTATCCATAGCAAGCAATATTAATATGCATTATTTCGTTTTTTTTTTATAAAATCCTAAAACGCGCCATGCCTATGCTATAGATTATACCTTGCAACCAATAAAACCAATCGCTATGAAAAAAACAATTTTTGTAATGCTGTTGCTGATTTTCCATGCCGGTATAATTCTCCATGCAAGCAATTCCATCCCCTTATTCGATGCCATTAAAAAGAAGATGGTAAGTGTCAAAATCAAGGGTAGGGGCTACACCTCCGATAATTCGAGTGCACATTACGGTAAATGTGTTTCCTTAAAAATTAGAAACCTGACTTCTCAGCCTTTAAACGTGAATATGGAAGCAGGACGTAGATTAAAATGTGTTTATGACAGCGTTCAAGATATGTTGGTCTCGAGATCCGACATGTATGCCTTAGCGCCCAATGCAAGCGGCGATTTCACCATCAGCGCTTTTTGTTCCCAAAAACATGACAGGGCGCCGAGCGAATCCTCCATCTTTGATATAAGTTCCATGTCTGAAGGCTATCTCTACGAATTGGCTGTCCTCATTGAGTCCCTTGCTTGTTTCGACAACACAGGCCAGCAAGCCGTTTGGGTGCTCACCGACAGCATCTCTCCCAACAATATCAGCGGTGCAGATGCGGCAAAAGTCAAGAAGTTGAAAGATTTTGTAACCTTCGCCATGGCACATGGAACCCCTGAAAAACAATACGGATTTACCTACGATTATTCTTTCCCTAACAAATCGAATTCAGGCTTCATCATCAAAGGCGAAGTCAATTGGAACATGCCCTACACGAGTTTCGTAACTATTTCTGTTTACGACAATCAAAATACAAAAATCGCAACCATATTCGCCGAAAAACCTTACAAACCCGGCTACCAAACCTACACCTACGATTTGGCAAACACCACTTTCAAAGAAGGTGAACTCTATTGGTTGCGCGTAGAAGGCTGTGGAAAGTGCTTGAAAGAACTTGCCATTAAGATGGAATGACAACATATTTGGTGTTTTTTGCATCCATTATTCCGTCATTCAACTAAATTCCTTAAATTTGCAAAAATTATTTCAGTGGAAAAAGACCAATTAATTTACGGAATCCGTCCTCTTATGGAAGCTATCACGGCAGGCAAAGACGTTGATAAAATACTCATTCAAAATGGATTGAAATCCGAACTCTTTCACGAGTTCCGCAATCTGCTTGCCCAACGCAATATCGCTTATCAGTTTGTTCCCATCGAGAAACTCAATCGCGTCACCACCAAAAACCATCAAGGTGTCATCGGTTTTGTCTCCAACATCACCTATACCGATGTCGAAAACATCATCCCTTTTGTCTTTGAAAAAGGAAAAGCTCCCCTCATTCTCATCCTCGACCGCATCACCGACGTGCGCAATTTCGGCGCCATTGCCCGCTCTGCCGAATGTGCGGGTGCCGATGCCATCGTCATTCCCTATTATAATTCCGTGCGCGTCAGTGCCGATGCCATCAAAACTTCCGCAGGCGCTCTGCATAAAATTCCTGTATGCAGAAGCATCAGCATGATTAAAACTGTTGAATATCTCAAATCCTGCGGACTCCAAATTGTTGCCTGCACCGAAAAAGCCCAACAAGCCCACTACAACTGCGACATGAGCATCCCCACGGCTATCATCATGGGCTCTGAAGAAGACGGCATCTCCGACATCCTGCTCAAAGCCGCCGACCAAACCCTCAAAATCCCCATGACAGGCGAAATACAATCCCTCAACGTGTCGGTCGCCACAGGCATCATCCTTTTCGAAGCTCTCAAGCAACGCAGCGTTTAAATCCTACTGTAAAAATACGGGAATATTGTTCCTTTTTTCTTGTTCTTTTTTTTCTTTTGGGCGCATCCCCGACAAGAAATTGTCGGGGTCGGGCTTTCCTCTCCAAGTCCTCGGGGCTGAATAACGCCCCTGTGGGCTTTCCGTTCCAATCCCTTGCGCGCGTGCCACTTGGCAATCCTTTGGCTCTTTAATCACCCAACCAATCCTCCACCCCAAAACCCTATTTATTGCATTTGACAACCGATTTATTTGAATTGACAACCGATTTATTTGAATTGACAACCGATTTATTGCATTTGACAACCGATTTATTTGGTTTGACAACCTATTTATTTGATCTGACAACCGATTTATTTGATTTGACAACCGATTTATTTGATCTGACAACCTATTTATTTGATCTGACAACCGATTTATTTGATCTGACAACCGAATTATTCTCTTCGACAAACCACTTAACAATGTCGCCTCCCTATTTTCTTTTTTGAAAACTCGAAAAAACCACATTGCATAAGTATATAAACATCAATAAACAAAATACTTACGACTCCGCGTTAATAAAAAAACATACCCGCATCCCTCTTGGGATTTGGAGCCTTGAATTTAATATATGGAATTTGGAAATTGGAGCTTGGTACTTTGAATTTTGGTCTTCAAACGTGGAATTTGGATTTCCCCCCTTGGTATTTGGAGCTTGGTATTTGGTATTTGGAGCTTATAGCTGTTAAGCTTTTCTGCCCAACACCGCTGCGTAAACCCCCGAAAGCTGTTTCCCCACCTGCGCATAGCTGAAATGCTCCTCGGCGTAGGTGTGTAGCATCTCCCTGTCAAAATCCTGATAATGATCTATCATAAAAAGCACGGCATCGAAGAGCGCAAGCTCATCACCTGCCTTCACCAAGCGTCCCTGCTGCGGGTTGACGTGCTCACTTATGCCGCCCACATCCGTGGCTACCACAGGCAAACCACAGGCATAACCCTCCAATATCACGCAAGGCAAATTCTCATAATTGCTAAATAGCAACAAGAAATCAGCCTCCATCATCATCGCTGCCACCTCCTTGGTACTTTTGCCCCCATGAAACTTCACCGCCCCCGCATCCAAACCCAACATGCCCGCATGGTCCACAAACGGCTTCTGATTGCCATCGCTCACCACATGCAACACAAAATCCTGCCGCTTAACATACAATCGCCTCATCACACGCAAAATCCCCGACATATTCTTCTGATTATTATCCAAAGAAGACACATGAAGGATGTTCACCACGTCCTTAGGCGCTTTCGGTCCCAAATGGAACACCTTCGTGTCCACTACATTCGGAACCACCGTATAATTTCCCTTGAAGCCAAGCCCTTGCAAAGCCTCCCTCAAATCATCGCTAACAGGCAGCACCGCCGCGGAACGCTTGAACACCTTGCGCAGCAGGAGTTTCTTCAAAAAACTTAGCTTGGAGGGATATTCGGGCAAATAACCTGCCCAATGTTCCGTGATGACGTAAGGGATTTTGCGATATGCTTTCAGAAAAACAAACAGCAAACCCACCGGAAAAACCACGTTCACATGTATCAAGTCGGGCGCACCATATAGATGCGTAACCAAGCGCAAACCCGCTCTATAATTCGACAAATATTCCCGAAAACGCTTCCAAGGATTGCTCAACTTCTCCACATAAATAATCACCGATTTCAGGGGCTCATCTTTAGAAATCTTAATTGTAGTGGGCTTGCCCTTCATCTTTTCATCAAAACAGACATGCAAGACGACCACATCCTCAAAAAGGGAGGCTGCCTCGGCATGTTTCTGAACAAAATTGCCCAAAGTTTCATTCACCCGTGAGGGATACCAACTCGAAACAAACAATATCATAGCTTATTTTGAGGTTGAGGCTTGAGAAGCGTCATTATTTTTCGTGCCAATGATAGAAAAGCCAAACTGCCCTTGGGTGGTCACTTCTATCGCGTCATATCCCCGTTTGAGCATCCACGAAGCGGCTTCCGAGTGGCGATGTTCGTGGCGAAACACAGGGGAAAGCATGTCCAATAGGTCAATCATCTCCTCCCGCCAATTTATTTTGCTCCCTTTCAAGCGTTTAAAGGTGTAAGTTAGGGGAAATATGCTCAGGAGATAGAGATAAAACTGCAGGCGTATCGGCAACTTCGAGGTCAGTTTTCGTGTGGAGTTCAATAGATTATGAATGATACTTTTTTGAGGATGATAGAGCCATATACACAACTTGCCCGCGGGTTTCAAGGTGGTTTCCACGTTGCAGAAAGCAAGTTCGGTGTTCTCGGTGTGATGCAAAACGCCGCCGCTCAACAAGACATCGAAGCTACCGTCGCCAAAAGGCAGAAACTGCAGGTCAGCCTGTACAAAGAAAACATTTTCGCGGGTATTATTCTTGTAAGCATTCTCCACGCTCTTGCCCAATTCAACACCCACCACCACATCGCAATAGGGCGCAATGGCGCGAGCATTCATGCCATGCCCACTGCCCACGTCAATGATCTTTTTCCCGCGCAGCGTATCCTCATTTTCTTTCGATTCATTAAAGAAAAGCTTCACCAAAGCGGCTTTATCATCGTGCCAAATTTTATCTTGCTTCTCATAATTGAGCAAACTCCACTCGAAGGCGAAACTTTTTTTGGTCTTATAATTCTTTGCTGAGCAATGCTGTATCAATCCCTGATATTTCGCTGCGATTTCTTTTTTGATGGATGAAAAGTCCTTTAGATGCGTCTCAAACCAATCGGCATAGTCCTGATGCGCCTCGATCAACATACGCGGAATGCCATCAATAATAGGAAAAACAAGCCCCGTATCGGAAAACAAAATGCCTTCTTTTATTTCTGTAGCGGAGTGGGTTTCATACGTCTTCTCAAACTCAGAAATAAGTTCAAACCTAAGGTTTTTCTTTGTCAGAGGGCATGTAAGAAGCTCTAATAATTGATAATTCATAATTTTGATGGATAGAATATAGCTGCAAAAATAAAGAATTTAGGGGATACGATTCACATTAAGTTTGATATTGAAGAAATAGGAAGGGGTTGAGTTGGGTTTTATGCTCCGCGAGTTGATTTCTTTCTGTGTATAAATGGCACATAAAGTATGGGAAACGCGATACAGATGCGGGATGGCTGAAGCGGGGCATCCGTCTAAGATTCCTGCCAAGACGTTGAAGCGTGTGGTCTCGGTTCCCAAGCCGTAATCGTGCCACACTATCACGGAATTTTCATCTTTCAACAAACGGAAAGCGTTCTTGGTGTCATTGATGATGGACGAAGTGTGATGGTCGCCATCAATAAATATCACATCAAATTTCTTCTGTAAAGTAGAAAAATTAAAGCTTTGAGAATCGGCTTGGATGTGCGTTACGTTGGGAATATCTTTGGAGAAGAAGCGGTGCATGCCGATGTAGGCTTCGTCCATACCCAATGCGCGCATCGTGTCGTCGGGAAGATTGAGGGAGTAACATTGTAGAACCAAAGGAGCCACGTTCGCCACGCTTTCGCCGCGCCATGTGCCGATCTCAAGATAATCTTTTGCCTGCGTCGAGCGGCAAAGGCTTTTCAGCAGGGCAAAATCGGTAGGCAAAGATGAGCCTTCCAAGAAACTATAGGGAGCAATTTCTTCTTCTGTGGAAATAAAATCAGCAAAATCCACAGTCTTTAAGCCATGGGGGAGATGATATTTTTGCGACACATAGTGCTGCTGCGCCTCTTCGCTCTCGTTGATGAGATTCAACAGGTGAGGCTTTTTCAGGATAAGCCTGAATGCCTTCAATGCTTTGTTCAGTTTACTCATGTGATGTTTTGTTGGTGATAACTTGCTTCAAACTATGGTAATAGTGGGCAATATACTTGGGCGTTGGCATCAAGTCCGCGAATCGAATGCCCGACTCTTTACAGAAATACCAACTCACGAATATTGAAGTAGCCAAATAGGATGCGCTTGCCGTGATGGCGGCGCCCAAATAGCCGTAAAGGGGAATCATGATGATAGACAAAACGATGGTGATGCCCAATCCGATGGTCGAGCCGAGGGTGTTGATGAGATATTTTCCGCTTCCCGAGAAATAATGTCCAATGATGAGCGCATTCACAAAGACAAGGATGCCGGGAGCCATGCACCACATGATGCGGTTGATGTCGTAAAAGTCTTTTCCGAAGATAAAAGAATAGAAAGATGCGGGAAGAATCACCACAGGAATCAACACAAAGAACGTCAGCAACAAACTGATGCGAAGCAAGTCGGCTGTGAGGTTTTGGTTGGCTTTTTTATCGTCGGAATTGGCTATTTTGGCGTATTGCACCAAGGCAACACTGCCGCTGATCATCCAAACCGACTCGATGATAGACACGGCGTTGGAATATATCCCTACAGCTTTGATGCCCGTGTAAGAATCGAGGAAATAATAGCTCACACGAAAACTCAACAACTGAGCAATGTGCGCCAACTGATTCAAAAAACCATATTGAAACAGCATAGCAATGGCTTTGGGGTAGGGCATCTCGGCATTGCTGTTTTCTTTTTTATATTGCAGTAGGAAAATAATACTGAGCACAAAGGATAGGAGGTAAGCTGCATAGAGCGCATAGAAATATCCATAGATATTGAGAAAAGGACTAAAAGAAAACAAGGCAAACAAACTCACCACGGTGATAAACACTTGAAAGAAGCTGATGATGTTGTTGGCTTTGATGTTTTGTTTGCCCAATAAAATGGATCCATTGACGGCTGTGAAAGAGTTGATAGCAGCCAAGATGGCAATATGCAGTGCATATTTATGTTCCACAAAAGGAAAAATCAAAAGTATGCATGCGAAAATGCCACTTACCACGATGGTCCACAAATAGGAGAGCAGAAGTAGCTTTTTCAAATGAAGTCGGGGCGTGAGAAACACCAAAGAGGCGCCGCCAACGATGTTTGAAAAGATTAATATGAAAGCGATGGTGGTGATGATAAGTCCTTGTTCACCTTTGCCCTCGGAGCCGAGAAATTGAGAAACTATCACTGCAATAAGCAAATTAAGCAGTGCAGATGAAAATTTTACTCCAAATGTCTTGTATATTTTTTTGAACAAATTAATAGGTGTTTTGTGGTGCGAAACAAAGCAAAAGCAGTACATTAACGTTATTATTCTTGGCTTATTTTCAATGAAGGAAAAAAATAATTAAAATTATTTGCTGAAATTCAAAAATGTTTTATAATTTTGCAGCCAAGATACATGGAGGACGTAGCTCAGCTGGTTAGAGCATCAGATTGTGGTTCTGAGGGTCGTGGGTTCGAGCCCCATTTTCCTCCCTAAATCTTTGACTTTATAAGTTTTAT
>CAIWVT010000573.1 GCA_903916135.1 uncultured bacterium | reverse complement strand
GTCTTTTTTCTACCGATATTTAATCCCTACGGGATAAGGGATTTTCGGAATTCTATTGTCCCTTAGGGACATAATATCGGTAGGAATATTGATTACCACGAGATTTAAGCCCCATCGGGGCGAAATATTTCAAAACATAAGATAATTAATACATCCCGCATTGTTTAAAAAAAATTCTTCGGATTAGTGATTGCTAATCATAAATAACACATATAAAAAAAAATAATATCTTAAAATCAATCCACATGAGCATCAACCCAAACACAGAAAGCTACACAGGTTTGACTTCCGCGCAAGCGAAAGAAAAACTTTCGACAGAAGGTTACAACAAACTGCCTTCTTCGAAACCAAAAAACTTTTTCTCAATAGCGTTCGGTGTTATCAAAGAACCCATGTTCATATTGTTGGTTGTTTGTGGCTCCATCTATTTGGTTTTGGGCGATATGCAGGGTGGTTTGATGCTTTTGGGTTTTGTGTTTGTGATTATGGGCATCGAATTTTTTCAAGAGAAAAAAACAGAAAAAGCCTTAGATGCACTCAAAGATATGGCAAGTCCGCGTGCCTTGGTCATCCGCGACGGCGTGGAGATGCGCATCCCCGGAATTGAGGTAGTGCCCGACGACATCATCATACTGCAAGAAGGCGACCGAGTGCCCGCCGATGCCACGATATTGAGTTCCACGAATCTTTTGGCAGACGAGAGCTTGCTGACCGGTGAGGCAATTCCTGTGCGCAAGAACGATTGGGAGCACGACAGCGTCAAACCAAATCAACCCGGAGGCGACGACCTGCCGTATATCTACTCAGGCACTATGATAGTGCAGGGCAACGGCGTGGCACGTGTGTTACAAACCGGCATACATACGGAGATAGGCAAGATAGGCTCCGCACTCGCAACGGTGAAGGAAGAGCCTACCCGACTGAAGAAAGAAATGGGTTCGTTGGTCACGAAACTTACGATTATAGCCGGAATTTTATGTGTGGTCATCATTGTGTGTTACACGCTGACCCGCGGAAGTATTATGGCAGGCTTTCTTGCCGGCATCACCCTCGCCATGGCAGTTTTGCCTGAGGAATTTCCCGTCATCCTCACCGTGTTTATGGCTTTGGGAGCCTGGCGCATGTCGCGCAAAAAGGTGTTGACGCGTGTGCCTTCTGCCATCGAAACCTTGGGTACCGCCACAGTGCTTTGCACAGATAAAACGGGAACGCTGACTGAGAATAAAATGACGGTGAGCCGCCTGTTTAATGGCACGGATTATATGGATATAACGAAAAATAAGACAATGCTCCATGAGTTTCATGAGATTATTGAATACGGCATACTCTCAAGTCAAACCAACCCTTTCGATCCGATGGAGAAGGCGATTACGGCGATGGGCGACCTGTATCTGAAGGGAAGCGAGCATATCCATCATCATTATGAGATGATTAAAGAATACCCTCTGTCCAAGGAGCTGCTCGCGATGTCGCGGGTTTTTACGTTCAAGGGAAGCGCAGAGAAGACCATAGCCACCAAAGGTTCGCCCGAGGCTATTTTCGACCTCTGCCATTTAGACAAAAAGGAAAAAACACGCCTGTTGAAGGCGGTGGAGGAATTGGCAACGAATGGTTTGCGGGTGTTGGGTGTGGCGAAGGCAAGCATCAAAGCTCACGGATTGCCCGACGAACAACACGACTTTACGTTTGAATTTATTGGCTTGATAGGCTTGTCGGACCCCATCCGCAAAAATGTGAAACAGGCTATCAATGAATGTCGCCAAGCAGGCATTCGCGTTATTATGATTACGGGCGATTATCCCGTAACTGCCAAACATATTGCGACAGAGATAGGCTTGGAGCACCCTGATCAATGTATCACGGGCGATGAATTGCAGGCGATGAGCGATGCAGTTTTGTGGAAAAAGATAAAAGAAACCAATGTGTTTGCGCGCGTGATTCCCGAACAGAAGCTCAAAATCGTGAACGCCTTGAAACACAATGGCGAAATTGTGGCGATGACGGGCGACGGCATCAATGACGCACCCGCTTTGAAGGCAGCCAACATCGGCATCGCTATGGGCAAAAAAGGAACCGACGTGGCGCGTGAGGCGTCGTCATTAGTGATTATGGATGATGATTTTTCATCCATAGTGGGCGGCATCAAGCTGGGCAGACGCATCTTCGACAACCTGCAGAAGGCATTTGGATATATTTTTGCTATCCATGTGCCGATAGCGGGTTTGTCACTGATTCCCATTTTGCTGGGCAACTTTCCGCTCATCTTGTGGCCCGTGCATATTGTTTTCCTTGAGTTGATTATAGACCCGGCATGTTCCATCATTTTTGAGGCAGAGAAGGCAGAGCCGAACATCATGAAACGTCCGCCCATGAAAGTCGACGAGCGCTTCTTTGGTGCGCATAAGATTTTTTTTAGTTGCCTGCAAGGCGTCGGGGTGCTGCTCATCACGCTTGCTATCTATCTGATAGGCTTGCACGTAGGTTATAGCGATAAAGAGGTACGCGCTATGGCGTTTGTAACTCTCATCATTTCCAACCTCGCTATCATCCTCACCAATCGCTCATGGACTGACAATATTTTCAAGATACTTTTCACGCACAATAGAGCCGTTTTGTATGTTGTGGGAGGCGCCATCACCTTCATGGTACTCATTTTGAATATTCCTTTCTTCCTGACGCTCTTTCAATTCCAAAGAATCAGCTTCAGTAACATCGCGATATGCTGCGGGGCAGGCATCGCCTCCATCGTGTGGTTCGAGCTGTATAAACTCTTCCGCAAAAAACGAAACCTGGCAATATAACTTGGAGGAAGATTCACCACAAAGAAAAAATATAAGGCTTCGCCTTTCAAACACTAAGACACGAAGACACAAAGACACAAAGGGATTCGTCGAAGGTTTACCACAAAGAAAAAATATTAGGCTTCGCCTTTCAAACACTAAGACACGAAGACACAAAGACACAAAGGGATTCGTCGAAGGTTTACCACGAAGAC
>CAIWVT010000572.1 GCA_903916135.1 uncultured bacterium | reverse complement strand
TATACTGTTGACCCTCATTTTTCAGCAAGGGATAGAATCAAAGCATTGTTTCATGCCAAACTTCTGCCAAATAATATTTTTACTGACGAATATTTTGTGAATAAGGCTGTTGAAATGGAAGCTCTGGGAGCCGACATGATTACTGTGAAAGATATGGCCGGGTTGATTCCGCCTGAAAGATCTGGTAAATTAATTAAACTGTTGAAGGAAAATCTTAAGATTCCAGTTGATTTTCACACACATTGTACTCCGGGTTACGGATTGGCTTCTGCTCTGATGGCAGTAATAAATGGTGTTGATATTCTTGATACGGCTATCATGAATTTTGCAGGCGGACCTGCAGCTCCTGCTTTCGAACTGATTCAGATATTTTGCAACAAATTGAAAATCGAAACGGGTGTGAATCTTGACGCTGTGGTTCAAATCAATCATCACTTAAAAGATATTCGCATTGAATTGGCGGATGTGGATAGCTATAAAATGTTTCCACGAGAGTTTGATATTACTAAAGATAAGTTACCTAAAGATATTGAAGCTTTGTTTGATGCAGCTATTGTGTTTGCAAAAAATAACAAACAGGACGATTTGATTAATACATGTCAAAAAATTGAACGCTATTTCAATTTCCCCGAACCTGATGAAGAAGTGAAGTTTGCTGAAATTCCCGGGGGAATGTACACCAATATGTTGGCTCAACTCAAAGCATTGAAACTTGAAAAACTTTTGCCGCGTGTGCTTGAAATAATTCCAAGCGTTCGATTGGCTTCCGGTTGTCCGCCATTGGTAACTCCCACGAGTCAAATTGTTGGGGTGCAAGCGGTGAATTGTGTGATTGACGAAAATAAAAATAAGCCATTTTATACCACCAAGTCTATTCAATATGTGAATTTAGTGAAAGGGCAGTATGGTCATACACCGATTCCGATTGACGCAGACTTTCGCTATAAGATTTCGGGAGTGAGAGAAGAAACCCCTTATGACACGGGCAAATATAAGAAACAAGATAACCCAATTTTTCCGGAATATGGAGATGTGCAACTGGCTCAAAATGCTAAAGAAGAGTTGTTGCTCGAATTGTTTCCTGCCGTTGCAAGCGAATATCTAAAAAACAAAGTAATCAATAAATATCTTGATGAGATTTATCGTATTGAAGACGAAAAACATCAAAAACATCTGAAGGAAAAAGAAGCTTACGAAAGCCTGAGCAAACACGAAAAAGAAAAACTTTTGATGGAGGGGCTTTCTAAGTATTGATTATTAGATTTTGCAGGCTTCATAGGTTGTCAATACAATATACTATTTCATTTTAGATTATAGAAATTTGATGCTTCCGAACTTTGCAATTATTAATTTGTGATAAAATCATTTTTTGAAGTTTGAAATTGCTTATATCATTACATACTAAATTTTAATCCAAACTCAGTTTGGTGTAATGCCGATAGCGTTGCTGGAATTGTTCAATCCTAACATCCCCGATACTCCCGTTAGACTGTTTACAGGATAGGGAAATTGGACTACAGCAATTGTGCTATTGGCATACTACAAAAAAATCGGTCTATTTTATTTCAAATTAAAAAGAAAAATAACCTCTTGAGCGCAAAACCTATCTTTGGCGCGAAGCCATCAGGTTCGCACCACTTTGAAGATTTTTTTCGCAAAGCGATATGCTTCCTGTTTTACGCACTTTTTTAAAAAAACCAAAAAAACCTTCTGAAATGCCTGTAAATACTACAAAGTTATTTTGATGTTGGGTGTCCCAGCAGTACTTTTGTGGGATGTATATACGGAAAAAGAAAAATTCGAGTGGAGTTATCAGTATTCAGATCATAGATAAAAGTACTGGTAAATATAAAGTTTTAAAAACGATTGGAAGTTCGTCAGATACTAAAATCATTGACCAATTAGTTTCTCAAGCTAAACAAGAAATCATGATTTTACAAAAGCAAAGTTCATTAAATTTTGATTTAGAGGAAGAGAAGCATTTAGTTGACACTTTCTTCAATGGGATTAATAAATTCGAACTGTTAGGTCCAGAATTAATATTGGG
>CAIWVT010000571.1 GCA_903916135.1 uncultured bacterium | reverse complement strand
TTGTTCTTTTTTGAGTATAAAAATCAGGAGTGAAATGAGGGGGGAAATTCATAGTTTCGAGTTCATTGTGCTGAGTTTCGAGTTCATAGTTAATAGATTGTTGATGCCTAAATAAGGTTGACCGTTTCCACTCATGTTTCACTTATATTTAAATTACATTCTATTGTGATTTTTGAGTCTGAAGTTTTTTGTCCAAAGTCTGTAAGGTTGTAGATGCTTTGGAACTGTGGGCTAGCTTCCGACGCTAATATTTTACTGTTGGTTTTTTGGTCGATACAAAGATACATATTTTCAAATTCAATTGGACTTTTTCTTTTCAACTCAATGTGGGGTTTGTTTTGGTTGTATAGTGACACACTTCGGTCAACTTCTTTAAATAGTGACTCATAAGATGTAATCTTCCTGTGGTTTAACTAGTTGTTTTTTTTACTCCATTGATTCTTTCAGCCTTTCCATTTTCCCAGGGATATTCACACATGCTATTTTGTATTGCGCAATGTTTGGTAAGTTTCAAGAACTCCTTGTCATAATACTGTCCTCCACCATCGGAATGGAATATTAAATTAATTATTGTCATACATTTTCTTGTTTTAATTGCCATTATTAAGCATGGTAAGGTGGTGCGTTCTGTGGTTAATCGCTTGGATACTTGATGACCAATTTTACGTCTGGAAAAAGAATCTAGTATAAATGTTAAATAATGATACTTGCCATTTAGTTCGTAATAAGTGATATCGCTTTACCATGCTTAATTCAACGAAGTGATTTTAAGATTGGTCAATAAGTTGTCGAATCGTTTCACGCCAGAGCTATCAGTGGTCTTCTGATTGTTTATTTTTCGTTCACTCATGAGTCCATTTATTTTACAAAATCGTTCAAATGCATCGCGTCCCATGCATGATGGAAGAAGCTTGTAGTACATATCTCGACAACACATGGTTGGATGATCTTCTTGTATATGATGAATGAGTAATAACATTTGAAGTTCTTCTGATTTTGATTTATTTGACCAGTCTAAGTGTTTGTGAACTGCTTGTTTGGTGATGCATAATGTCCTGTATAGCGTATTTAAACTGCATGGGACTTTTTCTCTGTTATTCCAGTAGTAGTCGAGGGTTGGGTAGAACACTTTTTTTTTATGTCCACGCCATACATCTCTTCAGCTATTTCTATCATCTTATCTTTAAAATATAGCAAGATTTGCTTCTGTCCTACTGTTCGCTCTAATTCAGCTGCTTTTTTCTTTAATTCAAGTAATTGTTTTGTATCGCTTTCTGCTTCAACAATTATTCTTACTTTTGCTTTTTTCATTGTTCCATATTTGTCTATCCATCTATAAACGCTCGTAGTGCTTACTTTGTATTGTTTACAAATTTCTGAAAATCTTGTTTTTCCATGCTCAATTTCTCGAACTTTTTGTGTTTTAAATGATGTACTAAAGTTCCGTAATCTTCTTTCGTCTGTGCTCATTTGATTTTGTTCTCGTCTTGCCATAATTTTTGATTTATACATTAATAATTTCGCTTATTAACGGTCAACCTATTTCAGGCATTGACAAGTTCGGAGTTTTTCTTGTTACATAGGGTCTGCTGAAAAACTCAGCGACCACATATAAGCCCAACTTGATTAGGATAGGATAAAACTGTTTTTAAAAGCATAAGATAATAATAATTCTCC
>CAIWVT010000570.1 GCA_903916135.1 uncultured bacterium | reverse complement strand
TAATTAAAAAGACTTCTTTCAAAGAAATGTTTAGCCAATTTGCTCATTTTATTGTTATTATGCTAGCGATAGTACTATTAGGTATTTTTACTTTATTTATTTGGCTTTTTGGACCTCAATTGATGACAAAAAAATATGACTTACATTATTATTTTTGTAAAGGCACTAATAAACTTGCAGAAAAGGAATTATTTGTCAAATTTACTGATTTTTTTGTAGTAAATAAAAAAATTTACTTTCCTTCATCTAATTCAGACATTAACTATTCCCCAAAGAGCAATGTGCCTAATAAGTTTCCGGAAATTGGAGCTAAACCCAATAATGAAGTGTCGAGTTATTTAATTGATTGGGGATACTTCACTTCTGATTGGAATGCTATTAACAATTGGTTTGAGAGTTGTTATTCAAGAAATTTGAATTATGGACAGTTCACAGATACGTGTATAAACGATATTATTAACCATAATTTCAGCAATTCAATAATTCTGTTCTACAGTAACATACCATCATCTTCGAATGAATATTATTGGGGTAATAAAAAATTTACAATATATAAGACAATAAATTCTTTGATTGATGCGCGAAATACTGCTTTAAAAAATTCGAATGCACAAAGTATTTATATTTTCTGTAACCCACCAATCGGTGGTCAAATTCAACAATCTGGTACAAATGTTTCAATAGATAATAGTGATAATAATATTGATAATTCAGAAGAAAATATAAATACTTCTACAGTTGAAACATCGCAAACAGTGAGTACTAATCATGTAGATGTATGTCCAAAATCATTAAATACTCCAAAAATTTCTTTAAAAAATAGCACAAATATCTTTCAATGGAATCAGATTGATAGTGCTACTAGTTATGAAATTAATATTTCTTGTAAAAACAATAATTATTCTTTTGATCTTGTAGATAATTATGTTGATATTAAGCCTCACGGTAATAGTATTATGAGTAAAATGAGTTTTGATAGAACAAAGATTGCTCCATATTATTTTCACATTTCAGTGGCAGCTAAATGCGGTGCTATTAAAGGGAATAGTTCTAATTCTCTTTTGTTTTTAATGAAAAGTGATTTTACCCCATATTGTACTAATTAATTTATTATGAAAAGTATGAAGATTGAAAGATTATTTTTGATAGTTATGTTTATCTGCGTATCAACATTGTCCCTTGCTCAAAATAAAAAACTAAATGTAAAAGCAGTTATATATCTTACAGGACTTACAACTGCATCTAATTTTAGCACATTACAATCCTTAGCTGATAGGTTCAAAAAGGTAGTAATAGTCTACAATAATATTCAATATCAACCAAAAGGCCCATTATATATTAATAACCCCGTATTTTATGGCGACAGTTGCATTGCTACTAGTTCTGAAATAATTGATAAATTAAGAAAATTTAACACGGATTATATTTTTAGTGTAAACAAAATCCCATCTAACAATATTAGTGCTTTAAATATTTTTTTTAATTTGAATGATTTGTCCGTTAATATTGCGAATTCAAAGAAAAAAAAGATTAGTATTGCATATAATGTTTGTAAAGAAAAAGTCATAAGGCGAGAGAGCACTATTTGTTTGGACTC
>CAIWVT010000569.1 GCA_903916135.1 uncultured bacterium | reverse complement strand
TGTCAAATTATTCTTTAAGTTGTCAAGTTATTCTTTAAGTTGTCAAATTATTCCTTAAGTTGTCAAATTATTCTTTAAGTTGTCAAGTTATGTTATAAGTTGTCAAATCAAATTATAAGTTGACAAATCTATAATAACAACTTCAACCTCTCCAACAACTTTAAATACTTGAAGTACTTTAGGCACTTTAGGCACTCCAAGTACTTTAGGCACTTACTGCACTTTCTTCACCCTCTTCAGCGTAAGCAAATTCATCGGATTGCTGCCCAATCCGCTGATATTTTTCTGCGTAAATCGCAAGACGATGTCATAATAAAGCACCACCACGGGAGCTTCTTCCATAATGATACTGTCCATTTGGGCATATAGCAGGGTGCGCAAGCTATCATTGGTTTGTGTGCGCGACTGTTCGAAGAGTTTATCGAAGTTCTGGTTTGAGAAATGGGTATAATTGGGACCTTTCGGGCAGAAATTCTTTGAATAAAACAAGGATAAATAGTTTTCCATGTCGGGATAATCGGCTATCCACGAAGCGCGGAAGAAACTCAGCTTCGATTTGGCAATCATCTCACGCAAGGTGGCAGGCGGATTCACGTCCACCTTTATCTTGATGCCGATTTCGCCCAATTGATGTTGCAGATACTCGCATAAATCCAAATAGGAAGAAGTGGTGGAAAGCACGATTTCGGGCAATCCTTCGCCATTCTTATAGCCCGCTTTTGCCAACAAAGTTCGCGCTTTCTCAGGATTATAATCATAACCTTTGAACTTCGCCGTGTCATATAGCGGCATTCCAACGGGCACAATGCCATAGATTCCGGGCGTTCCGATGCTGTTGCGCAGATATTTTATCATCTTTCGGCGGTCGAAACCATAATTGATAGCTTGCCGCACCTCTTTTTTCAACAAAGGATTCTTTGCATTGTCGGGCAAGGAAGCATCCACCAAAAAGCCCAAATATTCTGTATTCAAATACGGTTGAAGATTCAGGTTGATTCGGTCAGCATATTTCGGATTGAGTTGTCCTTTCTTGCTTATCAATTCATCAATATAGCTTGGCGCGATACCCGACATAAAATCCAAGTTACCACGGATAAACTCCAAAAATACGGATTGTTTGTCCACCACAAAAGAAATGGAAACGGCATCCAAATATGGCAATCTTTTCTCCTTATCGAATTCAAAATAATGGGGATTCTTGACCAACACCAACTTCTGATTCTCTTTCCACATCTTTAGTTGAAAAGGTCCCGTTCCGACGGGATGCTTGCGGAAGTCTTTGCCATAAGATTCCACCACTTCATGAGGAACGACGGAGCAATACTGCATCTCTAACAGACTTAAAAAAGGCGGAAAACATTGTTTCAAACTGATGACAAAAGTGCTGTCGTTGGGTGCCTTAAAACTTCCATTGCCCAAAGAATCTTTTGCCACATCATTAAAAATCCAAAAGCCCGGAGACGCATTTTGCTCGCTCAAAATTATATTAAAACTATAAACGAAATCAGAAGCCACCACCCTCCTGCCCTTTCCTTGCGGAAACAAAGCATCATCCTGAAAAAAAACATCCTTACGTAATATAAAGGTATAGCGAAGCCCATCCTCAGAAATAGTCCACGATTTGGCGATGCACGGCTTGATACGCATGGAATCATCGGGCTGCACCAAACCGTTATAGAGTTGATTGCATGCCCAAATTTGCGCTTGGTCTTTGGCAAAAGCAGGATCAAGCGTGCTGATGCCGGCGGATTCGTTGTAGCGAAACACCGTCCGAGTATCATTTTTATCAGAGGTATTCTTGCAAGAATACAGCGATGCTATGACGATAAAACTGAGTAAGCATATTTTAATGTATGACTTCATAATTTTTAAAAAGACAAAAATACGTAAAAAACCATTGCGTAGAGGATTCAAAGTATGAATAAAAGCATTTCTTTGTTAAAAATATCGAATCAATGATAGATATATCCATAAATAGATTTAATTTTGTCGAAAATATTTCAACATGAAAAATGAAGCATTACAACGCAAAAAGATTAACACCGCCCGACTATCTATCTTTTCAAATTCTTTTTTGATATTGATAAAGCTTATTGTGGGCATTCTGAGTGGTTCTGTGAGTATTATTTCGGAAGCCATTCACTCCGCTATGGATTTGATGGCAGCCGTTATCGCCTTCTTCTCCGTAAAGGTTTCCGCTTTGCCTCCCGATAAAAAACACCCTTATGGTCACGGCAAATTCGAGAACGTTTCGGGTGTTATTGAAGCTTTATTGATTTTCATAGCTGCCGGATGGATAGTGTATGAAGCCATTGAGAAGGTACTATCTCCTCACATGCCCGATTTTTTGGGATTAGGCGTTTTGATAATGGCAGTCTCGGGGGGGATAAATCTTTTCGTATCCCGACGATTGTATAAAGTGGCAAAAGAAACCGATTCTGTTGCCCTCGAAGCAGATGCCTTGCATCTAAAGACGGACGTTTATACCTCTTTCGGTGTTGCTTTTGGTTTAGTACTTATTGCCGCCATCTTTCTTTTTTGTCCTTCGGGATATTTATGGGGTTTTAATATAGCCCTTATTGACCCCATCGTTGCTATACTTGTTGCCATTCTCATTGTTCGCGAATCGTTTATTTTATTGAAAAAAGCATACATACCTTTATTAGATACGCCTTTGCCTGAAGAAGAAATCAATATTATTGAAACCACCATTACCCAACATCTCACAGACGAAATGGGCTACCACATGTTGCGTACGCGTAAAGCAGGGAATATGCGTTATGTTGATTTACATTTAGAAGTCCCGGGACATCTTAGCGTGATTGATTCGCACAATTTATGCGATCAAATTGAAGAAGAAATTAAAAGCAAACTGAATCATATCGAGGTGTATATTCATATTGAACCCTTAGCTTGATTTGTGATTTTTGATTTGTGATATAGCCTTCAATCCTTGGAACTTCTTCTTAAAAAAAGTTACACGGAGATACGCAGAGAATAAAAGAGATTCACAGAGGTTTTTTAGGCATTCGTAACCTGTTCCGTACACGAAGTGTCGGGGTTCGTAGTGGGCAAGAGCTTGGTATTTGGTATTTGGAGTTTGGAATTTGAAATATTGCTTTTATTCTTCTGGAAAATTTTGATTACTCATTGGTCGGGCAACAACTTTAGTTTTCCATCTACCCGAATAATAATACAATCCCGAGGCTATCATACCAAAGCCCCAAGCAATAGGAACACTCCACCAAATGCCGTTTGAGCCATATTCTTTAGATAGAAAAAAGGCTATCGGAATGCGTAGTATCCATAAAGAAAACAGCGTAATAAACATCGGAATCAATGTATCTCCTGCTCCACGTATCACTCCTTGAGTGATGAACATCGTTGAAAATACGATATAAAATGAACAAACGATAATCAGATAGGAATGTCCGATATGAATCACGTCGGGGTCTTGATTAAATAAGGACATGATTTGAGAACCAAAAAATATGGCAATCAAAGTTGTTATTACTGAAAATATTGAAGTCATAAACAAGGTACTCTTATAACCATTTCTGACGCGATGCAGTTTGCCTGCGCCCATGTTTTGCCCAACAAAAGTTGACAATGCCATAGAGAAATTCATGGCGGGCAGCATAGCAAAAGAATCTATACGTCCCGCAACGGTATAGGCAGCAATAGTGTTGGTGCCGAAACCATTCACAAAGCGCAACAATGCCAACATGCCCAAAGCAACAAACGTCTGCTGCAAACCCGATGGAATTCCAATCTTCAAGCTTTTACTAAAGATTTCTTTATGGAATTTGATATCCGTCAATGAGAATTTTAATATATCATGATAACGATTCAAATAAATCACGCCCAAGAAAAAGGCAACTCCTTGCGCAATGACGGTGGCAATTGCCGAACCTTTGATGCCCCATCCAAACACTTTCACGAACAATACCACTAAAATGATGTTTAG
>CAIWVT010000568.1 GCA_903916135.1 uncultured bacterium | reverse complement strand
GTCAAGTTTGTCAAGTTTGTCAAGTTTGTCAAGTTTGTCAAGTTTGTCAAGTTTGTCAAGTTTGTCAAGTTTGTCAAGTTTGTCAAGTTTGTCAAGTTTATCAAGTTTGTCAAGTTACAAGGTTTTTATAAGTCCGGAGAGCATCAGGGGTATTTCTTCAGTAAGTGAGAAAAGCTTTTGATAAGTATCCTCCTTAATTTTCCCTAATTCCATTGCAATTATCAACATTGAACGGACCTCACCACAAGAACCTTTTGCAATAAACAGAAATTGCTTAAACTCATTATTTGATTTCCGTTCATATCCTTCAGCAATATTATTCATAATTGAAACCGATGCCCGCTGAATCTGGTCTTTAAATCCATAATCTTTGCTTTCCAAAAAGGCAATATAGATGTCCTTAGTCAATTCTTTTGCTTTCTGCCAGCAAATAATATCTTCAAATCTTGTAATTGTCATACCTAATTTTATTATTCAATAAAAATACTAAACTAAACAAACTCTCCAACCTTTCACCTTGATAAACTTGATGAACTTTCACCTTGATGAACTTGATGAACTTGTAACTTGATAAACTTTCACCTTGACAAACTTTCACCTTGATGAACTTGTAACTCAGAAAGCCCTCTGCTCATCCATCCACACGACCAACGCATCAACGTATAAGGCTTGCGAAACAGTTTTGTTTTCTGATAATAGAAAAATCCTTTCTTTTGGTTTTGCATGTTATCTATCGCCCAATTGGCAATCTTCTCTGCCAACACGAGATAGTCTTTATCAAAGCGCGAAGCTTTCACAAAAGAGATGATACCTTGTGCCGAACCGTGCACATCGAAAGGATAGGTTTTGTCATTTGCCCATTTTGGAGCGCCATCGGGCAGAAACAAGTTATCGCGATAGTAGGCAACACCCTTCAGATATTGCTCCATAAAAGATTGGTCGCCGCAATGATCCATATAATCCAAAATAGCATCCACGATATAGCCCGTGTGGTAATTATCATGTTTGCGCGGATGGTCGCCGGCGGGATGGGTATAATACCAAGCGCCATAATCGGTTTGTTTGTCCACCACAAAGTTCACCAATTTGCGTGCTTCGATTGCCAAGGCGGGGTCTTTCACATATTTGTTCACACGCGCCACGATAGAACCCGTAAGAATGCTCACATCCATCACTATCCAATTGATTTTTTCGCTGGGCACATAACTCAGGCATTTCATCGAGGCATCTTCATACAGTACTTTGGGTGCCTGCAACAGAAAGATGAGTGCACTTTGGGCAGCATCAAGATACTTTTGCTTGTGGGTGATTTCATAAGCATCCATCATGGCAGTGGTGACGAAATAGGTAACCACGCGGTTGGGCAAATGGGCAGGCGCAAAGAAACCCACGTCTTGCCAAGGATGTTGATAGCCCCAACACATACCCCATTGGGTTTCGGAGGGATGTTGAAGCAACCAATCCAACAGCGTTTCTGCCTCGACAAGATCTTTGGCATCCTGCGTGGCTTTGTAGCGATTCATGTATGCCATCGCAAAGAGGGCAATGCCTTTGGGGTTGCGGGTTTTGGGAACAAAAAACAGCGGACGTATGTTGATGGGCGCACGCATCACCACCTGACTATACAGCAAACGCAAAAACTTAGAGCCAAAGGACATAAACCAAAGGAATTTGCTATCCAAAGCATCATATTTGTTGTAGCCTTTGTAGTCGTGGGAGGCGGCATAGTAAAGTACTCTCGACAGGGAAAAGGATATTTTGTTTGTGGATGTTTTCATATAGGTGTTTGATTAATAATGCGCAATGCTATGAACGTTGCCTGAACGAATTTATGGTACAAAATTAATCAAATTTTGGAAACTATGAAGAATAATCGTTATATAAAACTCTTGCAGACTATCTCGTCCTAATCCTTGCAACTTTATAACTTGTAACTTGCAACTAATTTGGGCGCATCCCCCTTTGAAAAAAAGGGGGTCGGGCTTTCCTCTCCAATTCCTCGCGCCTGAAAAGCGGCGCTGTGGGATTTCCGTTCCAATCCCTTGCGCTCGTGCCAACTCGCTATCCTCTGGACTTTTAATCAACAGAAAATATCGAACACATTTTTTTTTGCTCCATCGGAGCAGCCTGTTTGTAGCAATAAAAAAACACACCTTTTTTTCCTCAATAGGAGCGACCTGTATGAATGTCTAAAAACCTTCTTCCTTTCCTCCACCTTAATAGAACTCCCAACAACCAACACCCCCAACCTTCTAAACCTTCTCTTTTTCATTTCCTCTAAACCCCGTATGGGGTGTAAGTTTTGTAACCACGACTTTCATGTCGGGGTAGAAACCAACCCGCACTCTCCAAGCCCCTTTAGGGGCGAAATATCATATATTGCTATAAAAAAAGTGCTGAGTTCGTAAACTTCGCACCTCTGATAAGATATTAATTACCTAAATCCATGATCCATATCCATTGCTGGATTGCCTATTGAACCTAAGAACCACAATATAAATATTACAATTCCTGCAATAACTATTATTGCTATCAATCCCAAAAGCACTGTGAAATACTCTTTTGCAGTACTTATATTTTGCTTTTTTTGTCCCATACCAATATATTTAATTTTATTTTTCTGTTTAAATCTTATCCTTGTCTAATCCTAATTTTTTTTGAGTTTCATTTTTTAATAAATATGTTATACATGCTCCAAAATTGCATAATATTGAAGTTGAGTTTTGTTTTTTGCCAAAATAATATTCATTTTTTGCTGTATCATAAAACCTATTAAAGTCAGTGATTCCGTTAAAAAAAGTAATATCGAGATATTTTGTTTCCCATACATATAATTCATTTTGTAACATAGCAAATAATGAATCTGGGGCTGTCCTGTACGCATTAATGTTATTACCTTCCAATACGTAATAATTGTTACTCTTTTTTTCTACTATTTTAGGTATTCCATATTTTGATTGCAATTTAGACTGTATATCTGTTAATTCTGATATACAAACAGATTGAGAAATGCCTCCATAACCATATTCTTGACTTATCATACTAACTTTATCTTGATCAACATCATAAACTAATGCAGGAATCATAATGTTAGCGATGATTACAACTAAGCCAACTACTGCATCAGATTTATTAATAGTATAAAATAAACCTAAATGGGAAGTTTTATCTGTACTATATGATGAAAAATTAAATCGAGTTGTGTACCAGAATTTGATTCTATAATCAAGTATATTTTGATCAGTATTATAGAAAAAAGGTTTTGTAAAAAAAACATTACTGGCAATACCAAGACTATCTAAATATTTTTCGAATGAAGGTTTAGGCTTTCCTAGCACAACATCATCTATAATGGTAATTTCTTTTTTATCAATTTTGTTTTTACAAGAAAATACAGTCAATAATAAAAAGGTAATAATGCATAAACTGAAATAATAAGTTTTCTTTTTCATTGGTTAAAATATTTGGTTCATAATAATTATTTAGATAACTTTTCAAATTCATTTTGGCAAAGAACTATTAATACATTCCTCATTTGATAATTTTCATCAAAGGAAGTCTTTTGTTTAATTTCTTTTATTAAATCTCCTATTACAATGTTTTCAGAATATAGTTCGTAATCTGGATTATGCCCATCATTTCTTTCGGATTCACTTTCTAAGCTCGTTATTTTCTCCCTTAATAATCGTAAGGTTTTTTTATTATAATCAGCAATTTCGTGTGTTTTTGCTGATATGATTTTGCC
>CAIWVT010000567.1 GCA_903916135.1 uncultured bacterium | reverse complement strand
CGTTCGGCGATAGCCTCTGCCTCCGTCGCATCTATCCTTTTAGGCTACAGCCTAATTACCCTCAAGTCGGAGTACGACTCCAAGTCGCGCCCCGACTAAAATCAGCATGTCATTCCTTTGCTTCTTAGCGTCTTTGCGCGAACCATTTCCCAAGATGAACGGTGACAGTGTCCCGCACACGAATCATCAGGAGTGTCGGGGTTTGACTATTACAGATACCGTATCGGTATTAAAAGTACATATAATGAAATTTAAACTGCCCCTTCGTATTGTATTCCAATGCTGGGAAAGGAATTTTGATTGCATTCACCGCCAAGAGCAGCAAGCGAACAAACTTAGATTTGGTTTTTAGAGTAGAAAAATCCACATCAAAAGAAAAGTAGAATTGACGATACCGTTCGAATTCGGGTATATGCCCCCCCGCTTCATTCAATTCCGGATTGTTATAATTGCCCAATACACCTTCCGTTCCATAGCCAAAAGAAATACACAGCCATCTGGGAAACTTCGATTTCTTGGGAACAAACAAGGAAGAACCTATGGAAAGCCAATGCGTTTGCCCATTATAATCCTTGAAAAAACGCTCCACGGCATTATCACCCAACACTGCCGAACGATAATGAGCATACTGCGTTGGATGATAGGAGATTTTCATTTTCATATATTGTCGTTTCCACAACATTTGCTGGGTAAAGAAAAACGAAACTCCCGCAATATCTGCCACCATATTGGGAACCGAGAACCCAATGCCCGATGAATATCCATTCATAACTTCCACCGCAGTCATATAACTTAAACCAACGGCACAGCCATACATCAGTGCCTGCCTATGTTTCATGCCTGACCAACGATACGAATAATAACAAAAGTTGCTGAAGGTGCTCGTGGTCATTGCCCGTCCAATTTTGTTCATTTGCATCCATTCTTGCCCATCATTAAAAAGATGAAACTTTGTTTTCGGATAATCATCATACCACAAATAATTCAGAAGCAGCAAAGATGCAATATATGCCGAGCCTTCAACAGCAAGAGAGGTGATTAGTCGTTTTGGTTTTAGTTTCGCGGGATAATTAATCAAATTCAACTTTTCATATTCTGCCTCAAAACTATGGATGTTTGCTTGTGAGGTGTCCGAATTAAGAGATAGTAAAGAATCTTTCGGATGCGGAATTTTCACCTTATTAATAATAGAGTCCGATTGCGAATATGCAAAAAGAGATATACCTATATATATAAAGGTAAAAAAAACTTTTAAGAAGATAGTTTTAAACAAAAATCAGGAGTTTAGAAAAGGTTTCAATAGTTCATTTGCTTTCGCGATGATGAGTGCAAGCTGTTTTTCGCTATCTGCTTCGGCAATAAAACGCAAATAGGGTTCCGTATTGGACGGGCGCACATTGAACCACCATTGTTCGAAGTCAACTCTATATCCATCGAAATCAAGTAGAGATGTAGCTTTTTCTTGTGATGAAAAATAATCCACAAGCGCATCCATAGCTTGTTGTTTCCAGTCGGTTGTATAATTCAATTCGCCCGAACTGAAATAAGGGGAAATGTTTTGGATTAATTCGGAAAAAGAAATGCCTTTTTTCTTCAGCTTCGCCAACACATCAAGCACCATCAAACATGCCAAAATACCCGAATCGGAATAATAAAAGTCTTTGAAATAATAATGCCCTGCATATTCGCCGCCAAACAAACCTCCAATTTCTTTCAATTTCGGAGCTGCATAAGCTCTGCCCACACGCCAAGTGTTGATGTTGTAATGAAATCGTTGAATATATTCCCCAACGGCTTTCGAACTCCTGATGTCTTGCAACACTTCAGCATTTTCAAAGCCTTTGTCAGAAAAATAATGTGCCAACACAGCAATAATCAAATCGGGAGAAATAAAACGGGCATTTTCATCTAAAAACATAACGCGGTCGGCATCCCCATCAAAAATAATTCCCACGTCAGCATGATTTGCCAATACATGTTCTTTCAACGCAAGCAGATTTTCTTCCACCAAGGGGTTTGCTTCATGATTTGGAAACGTACCATCAAGTTCAAAAAACAAATAAGAAGGTTGCTCGCCTAATAATTGTTTTATAAACAAAGAAACCATCCCGTTAGAACAATCAAGACTAACCTTCAGATTACTAAAATCGGGAGCATACGTTCGTAAAAAAGCAATATATTCATTTTGTTTATCAAACGCATGAATCTTTCCTTTATGTGGAACGGGAATAGGCGTGTCGGATTTTATTCGTTGTTCTAACAGTTGCAGACCATTGTCGTAGCCAACGGGAATAGCATTGGTACGAGAAATTTTCATCCCATTATATTCTTTTGCATTGTGGGATGCTGTAATCTGCACCGAAGCATCAAAATTATATTTTGCAGTAGCCCAATACACATAAGGCGTGGTTGCCAAACCTAAATCAAACACATCTGCACCGGCATCGGTGATACCGTTTGTTATATATTCATAAATTTCAGGGGAAGAAGTACGAACATCTCGACCTATCAACACTTTGTTTGTCTTCAATAATTCCGGCAAAAAAAAGCCAATCTTATAGGCATCTTCTTTCGTGAAATCTATGTTGTAAACTCCCCTGATATCATAAGCTTTAAATGCTCCCATCCAAACAAAATTATTGCGGATCTTTCAGAAAATCGCGAATGTTTTCAAAATATTTGTTCTTATCTTTTGTAAAAGTGTCACTCGAATTTGCTCCCTTGATAACGATTGTTTGCGAACGGTTTTTCTGCAATTTACTCAATTCTTTTATTAGAGCAGGAGAAAAAACGGTTTCGAGTTCGCCGGCAATTAAAAGTACATTATAAATTGCCGTTCCTTTTGACTCCAAAGCGAAGTAAGGTTCAAGCATATACTTATTATACCCTAAAGGCAACATCACATCCTTGCCACCAAAGTCTTTAAAGTTTTTCTTGATACCTTCAAGTGTTGAATAGGGTGAATCGGCAATCACCTGAAAAATTTCTTTACGATTGCAAGCCACGCTTATGGAAAGTCCTGCACCAACTTGTTTACCCCAAAGGTTAACCGTTTTCATTTTCGAATGATACTTCCTTACAAAATCACACGCTGCGTTCAAATCTTTCTCAAATTGAGCATAAATAAAGAAATTATTATTGATGGTGAAATCTTCACTTTCACCATAACCGCGATAATCGTAGGTGAGTACGTTGTAGCCAAGCGTTACGAAGTTGCTGGCTATTTCAATCAAGTCAGCCATATTCCCATCGCCGCTGCCACTTAAAATAATCATTTTGAATGTGGGTTGCTGTGGTTTATAAAGCCAGCCTTTTAAAATTAGATTGTCAGAAGTCGGAATTGAAACTTCATCATAATCGAGACCAAAATCACCGGGTTTTGCAGCATATTTGCGCGAAGGATTTAATGAAAATGCTGAAGCAAAGCATAACAAAAACAATGTATTAAACAAGATTCTTTTCATTTACGTAATTTTTTAAATTTTTAGTTTTTAATAATAATAGGATTTTTTTGGAGTGTAAAATTAAACATTTTTTTAAAATTGTCATTTTTTTATTTTTAATTTGTTTAATGCGTTATGATATTTCTGCGCATTCTGAGCATGTTGAGCACCAGTTTTAGCAAAATTATGATAGCCGGAAAAATCTTCTTTAGCACAGAAAAACAAATAATCATGCTTTTCATAATCCAAGACTTTGTCAACGACAATAGACTCTGGAAGACAAATAGGACCGGGAGGCAAACCTTTATGAATGTAAGTATTATAGGGAGATTCATAGCGTGTCTGTTCGGTCAGCACTCGTTTGATAGAAAAATCGCCAATAGCAAATATAACTGTAGGGTCAGCCTGTAAAGGAATCCCTCTATGGATACGGTTTACATATACGCCTGCAACCCTCGACATTTCATCTTTTTTTTTGGTTTCCTGATAAATGATAGAAGCCAAAATAGTTACTTCTGTTGGTTTCATACCAATAGTTTCCGCCTGTTGAGTTCGGTTTGGATTCCAGAATTTTTTATATTCATCAAACATTCTTTTGAAGAACTTTTCGGCTGGCATATCCCAATAAAGTTTATAGGTGTCGGGAATAAAAATACACATCACATTGTCGGAATTCAAATCGTATTTTTTCAAAAAGTCGTTATTGTTCAGCAAGGTCAATAATGCGACGGAATCAGCCTCTATCAATTTGCATACTTTAGAAACCAATTGTTCTTTTGTTCGAATATTATTGAATGTAAGCTTCACGGCTTCTTGCTTCCCAGAACGGAGCAGGTTGATTAACTCGTTATTATTTATATGGTTATTTATCAAATAGCGCCCTGATTTTACTTTTACATTATATCCTTTTTTCTCACACAGCCATTCAAAAGAGCCTTTGTCCATAATGATTGCATCTTTATATAAGATTCGTTTCACATCTTCAAAAGTTGAGTTTGAAGGTATATAAATATACATCGTTTCTTTCTTGCCCAAATCAATATTCTCACGATATATTAGCTTATAATATTTTGAGCCAATAATTCCTGCACCAATCAATAAGATACCCAACAGCGCCATAAGACCAATAAGAAAACTTTTGCGAGAACTTTGTTTCTTATTAGGTTTTTTGACGACACTTTTTTTCTTTTTAAGAGCTTTGGGCATAGACTATTTATTGATAAGTTGGAAAATAAGCTCGTCTTGCCATGAATCATTATATAAAATCCATTCCTTTTTCACCCCGCAGTTCGTAAAACCCATTTTTTCAAATAGATTGATACTAACTTGGTTCTCGGCGGAAATATTGCAAAAAATTTGGTGCAACCCTAATGTTTTGAAACAATAATCTACTACTAATTTCATCGCTTCCAAAGCATAGCCTTTGTGCTGTTCTTCTTCAATTATAATTATCCCAATTCCTGCTCTTTTATGTTGAGGATCAAAATCAAAGACATCAATCGTCCCTATTCGTTTCGATGGAGCCACATCTGAGGATTCAATTATAAGACGAAGTTGTTTCAGGGTAAAAATATCTTGATCGGAATTCAATACATATTGTTCTATAGCATAACGTGAAAAAGGTGCAATAGTATTGCTAACATGCCAAACCGAAATGTCGTTTTCAAGTTGATATATAAAATCAATGTCAGAGGGCTCAAGGGCTCTCAATAAAACTCTTTCATTCTTCATAAACTAAATTTCAATTTTGCCTGAATAAACCAAAGTGGCAGGACCCTCAAGCCAAATATGGGTAAATGATGATGCAGCTTTTTGAAAAGAAACATGCAAATTACCTCCAAGAGTGATAATATCAAAGTTGTTAGAGTCTTCAGTAAAAGAAGCTGCAATGGCTGAAGCTGTAACTCCCGTCCCACACGACAGCGTTTCATCTTCAACCCCTCTTTCATAAGTTCTAACAAATAACTTACCTTCCCGCTTTTCAACGAAGCTCACATTGGTGCCCGAAGGGGCATATTCCGAACTAAATCGTATCTGTTTCCCGAATGTAACCACATCAATTTCGTCAGCATTATCTACAAATTTAACTACATGAGGTGAACCGGTATTTAAGAAAAAATCATTTGAATGAAATTCTACTTTCTCAACATCTTGCATACAAAGTTTCACCAAATAATTGTTGGCGTTTTCTTTCATTAATATTTCTGAGCGATGCTCACCATCAATGGCATAAAAGTGAAGTTTTTTTTGAAGAGCGATATTTTTATAATAAAATGCAGAAATGCACCTACCGCCATTGCCACACATGCTTCCTTCGTAGCCATCTGAGTTAAAATACCGCATAGAAAAATCGTACCCTTCCTTGTTTTCAATCAGCATTAATCCATCTGCACCAATGCCCAATCTCCTATTACACAAAAAACCAACTCGTGTAGAATTTGGAGAAAATATATTTGACCTATTGTCTATAACAATAAAATCATTTCCAGTGCCATGATATTTTTCAAAAGGAAGAATCATAAGGAGTGTAACGCTTTTAAAAGCGAAGCGTCTTTAATTGGAATCAACGATTTGAAATCGTCTGTATTTTCAATTCGATAAAAATCATTATCATACTTTACAAACAACTGATTATCTTTCCCCAATAACGAAATATTATCGAACTCAAGTAAGCCAAATAGTATCAGCTTGGTGTCATCAAATTTGTAGCCTTTATAATTGATTGGAGAACGCCAAAACTCCACTTTCATCATATTTTTAGCCTTTTTTGAAGTCTTTCTCTGGTCAGTAAGAATGGAATCCAATTCATAAGAATCATTCGATTGATAATTCCCTTTGATCCCCATAACTTTCGAAACCAAGAGTTCATCTTTTGAAATAACAATATTTTCGTAGGATGACTCGCTTGTATAATGGCTGGTATCAATATGCTCTTCCTTAGAATACAACTCAATCAATTCTTCCAAAGTAAGCGTTGTTGAATCCATTTTCAGACTATCAATAAATGTGTCTGGAATTTTGTATTTTTTTAGTTGGGATTTGTATTTAGTTTTAAAATCAAGCTTTGAGGCTTTTATATGATTTTCTTTATAAACGCTCTCATTAGGAGCATCCTTATTGCTTTTTGCAAAAGGGTTTTCCTTCTGTAATTGCCACCAAATAATACCTCCTCCGACAAAGAATCCCAGTACAAGTCCAAGGAGTAGATAAATTATTTTGTTTACTTTGTAACTCATCTTGATATAATACGTTAAAATGCTTAAATATTTTGCAAAGATAATATAATTTATGCAAATTACGGTTAACAATTTTTAACAAGGACAGGTGTAATATTAATAATCTATGGACGTTTTTAATCAAACTCAACAAGATATGAGTTCAATTAAATAATTTATTAAGAAACTTATTAGAAAATTTATTTTATGAAACGATTTTTTTTAACAGTTAGTGCTGCAGCAATCACAAGCTTACTTACAGTTTTTGCTTTTAGGCATTTTGATAAAAAAAACAATGACGTACAAACTTATTTTAACAATCAAATTCCCGTTCAAAAGGCATCCTTAAATTCATTTGCGTTAACCACAGGTCCTGATTTTAATCAAGCTGCCGAAAAAACTATACATGCCGTGGTTCATATAAAAACGCAATACAATTATAAAAATTCTTATTACGACCAGTTTTTTGGTTACGATCCGTTTTTCAACTTTTTCAATCAACATCCTTATGGGAATAGTGTCTTAAATGCAAGCGGTTCTGGTGTTTTGATTTCAGAAAATGGTTATATTGTTACTAACAACCACGTGGTGAGCGATGCAACTCAAATTGAAGTAACCCTTAATGACAAACGAACTTATTCTGCTACACTTGTCGGTGCCGATAAAGGAACAGATCTTGCTTTGATTAAAATTGACGAGGCAAATCTTCCATTTATTTCTTATGGAAACTCCGATGGATTAAAAATTGGCGAATGGGTATTAGCAGTTGGCAACCCTTTTAATTTAACGTCAACAGTTACGGCAGGCATTGTGAGTGCAAAAGCTAGAGATATAAATATTTTAGGGGATAACACTTCCGTTGAATCTTTTATCCAAACCGATGCAGCAGTTAATCCGGGAAACAGTGGTGGTGCATTGGTAAATGTAAATGGAGAATTAGTGGGTATTAACGCTGCCATTGCAACTAATACAGGTTCTTTTGCTGGGTATTCTTTTGCAATTCCTTCTAATATTGTTCGTAAAGTGATTGCTGATATAATGGAATTTGGTCAAGTTCAACGTGCTTTTATGGGAATCAATTTTTCGGATATTGATAGTAAACTTGCAAAAACCATGGGGTTGAAAGATTTAAAAGGCGTTTATGTGGTTTCTGTTTACGAAAATGGAGCTTCTTTTAAAGCTGGAATCAAACAAGGTGATATTATCATAAAAATAAATGATATGCCCATTAATAGCCAATCCGAACTTAAAGAGATGCTTATCAGGCAGCGACCCTGTGATAAAATCAATGTAAGCATTCTTAGTAATGATGCAGAGAAAACCGTAACAGTCGTTTTAGAAAATCGCGAAGGCACCACAACTATAATTGCTCCCGGAAGCAGTACCGATAAAAAAGCTTTAGGGGCAACTTTTAAAGAAATTACCAAAGATGAAAAGTATAAGCTTGGTATTGACTATGGTGTGAAAGTTACTAAATTAGAAAAAGGGAAATTGTGGTCTGCCGGAATCAAAGAGAATTTTATTATCACAAGCATAGACAATAACCCTGTGAAAAGTATTGATGATATTGATAAATACCTCCCTAACAAACAAGGAGGTACATTGATTGAAGGAATATACACAAATGGAATGCAAGCCTATTATGCTTTTGGCATGTAATTTTAATTAAAAAAAGCAAAGTAAATACTTTCATTGTAAACTAATAAACAAAATTCATAAATCACCAACAATCAATATCGTTATAAATTAATAAAGTATCAATATATATTTTGCCAATAGCAAAAAAAGTAGTATCTTTGTACCCCTTTTTGATTATAAACCTTAATTTGTTGTATTTCAATTAATTATTTCCAAAAAACGTTAATATGAGGCAGTTAAAAATTACAAAATCTATAACTAACAGAGAAACAGCGTCATTAGATAAATATTTGCAAGAAATTGGACGCGAAGGACTCATTACTGCTGACGAAGAAGTAAAACTTGCGCAACAAATTAAAGCAGGTAGTCAGGTAGCTCTCGAAAAACTTACCCGCGCAAACTTACGTTTCGTGGTTTCTGTTGCAAAACAATATCAAAACCAAGGATTAAGTCTTCCTGATCTTATTAACGAAGGAAATCTTGGTCTTATTAAAGCTGCTAAACGTTTTGATGAAACACGCGGATTTAAATTTATTTCTTATGCGGTTTGGTGGATTCGCCAATCAATTTTGCAAGCTTTGGCTGAACAATCTCGTATTGTTCGTTTACCATTGAATCAGGTAGGGTCATTAAATCGTATCTCCAAAGAACTTTCACGTTTGGAACAAAAATTAGAACGTCCTCCTTTGCCCGATGAGTTAGCAGAATCGCTTGATATTCCTCAAGAAAAGATTAATGCGGTGATGAAGATATCCACACGTCATGTATCTATGGATGCGCCGCTTGCTGTGGACGAAGAAACCAAATTCATTGATGTTTACATGACTGAAGATGGTCCAAACACAGATAATGGATTGATGTATGAATCTCTTTCAAGAGAAATTCAACGTTCCTTATCCACTCTTACCGAAAAGGAACGCGATGTAATTAATCTTTACTTTGGTTTGGGCATGAATCATGGACTCACCTTAGAAGAAATAGCAACAAAATTCGATTTAACACGCGAACGCGTTCGTCAGATTAAAGAAAAAGCAATTCGCAGATTGAAGCACACCTCGCGCAGCAAATTGCTCAAAGCATATTTAGGACAATAAAATAGATTGGTTTATATAAAAAAACCTTCTGACATTCGGAAGGTTTTTTTTTGTGAAATCATGTTATAAATTAATGTTTTACAAACTCTTCGCTGCTTCCAAAGCTAAATCATAATCAGGATGTGTCGTAATTTCTTTTACATACTCCACATAACTTACCATACCGCTTTTGTCAACAATAACGATTCCGCGAGACAATAAACGCAACTCATCAATCAAGAAACCATACTTCACTCCGAACTCGGTTTCTTTATGATCTGATAGGGTAATCACCTTATCAATGCCTTCTGCAGCACAAAAACGACCAAGTGCAAATGGTAGGTCACATGAAATTGTGAGAATAACCACATCATCCAATTTTGCAGCCTCAACATTAAAACGACGTGTTTGTGCAGCACAAACTCCGGTGTCAATTGAAGGGACTACAGAAATAATTCGAATTTTTCCATCGTACTCACTTAATTTGTGAGGAGATAAATCGTTGGCTAAAACTGTGAAATCCTTAGCTTTATCGCCAACCTTAACCATTTCGCCAACCAAAGTCAATGGGTTGCCGCCAAAAGTAATCATGCCAATATGTTTTTCCATGTTTAATATTTTTTAAATTTGCACAAAATTACTTTTTCTTTTCATACCAACACAAACTTTTATAAAAATATTTTTTCATGGCATTTAAAAATTTTAACGATTTTATTGATAAACTTGATGAGCATGGCGAACTGATTCGCATTACTGAATTTGTTTCGCCCGAGTTGGAAATAGCTGAAATCACCGACCGCATATCCAAACAGAATGGTCCTGCCCTATTGTTCGAAAACACGGGAACCGAATTCCCATTACTGATAAACGCATTTGGTTCGGAGAAGAGGATGTGTTTGGCTTTAGGCGTAGAGAGTTTAGATGATGTTAAGGAAACCATTGAAGACTTGTTTAAGAAATTTGCAAGCCCAAAAGATTCGTTGTTCGATAAATTGAAAATGCTGCCGATGTTAAAAGAACTAGCCGGATGGATGCCAAAAAGCATAATGCGCAGAGGCAAATGCCAGGAGGTGGTGATGCAAGGAGTGGATATGGGAAAATTGCCTGTGCTCAAGTGCTGGCAACACGATGGTGGTGCTTTTGTAACGCTTCCCGTTGTGCATACCAAAAGTCCCGTCAACGGCAGTCGAAATGTGGGTATGTATCGGATGCAAGTCTTCGAAAAAGATATGACGGGGATGCATTGGCATCTGCATAAAAATTCCGCACGTCATTATCAGGAATATAAAAAGCTCGGTCAACGAATGCCCGTCAGCGTTACGCTTGGTGGCGACCCGGTTTATACCTACGCAGCAACGGCACCCCTGCCCGATAATTTCGACGAATACATTCTTGCAGGTTTTTTGCGTAAGAAGCAAGTGAAGATGGTGATGTGTTTGACCAACAATCTTGAAGTGCCCGATGATGTTGACTTCGTGATTGAAGGATATGTGAACCCTGCTGAGGAATTGATACTTGAAGGTCCCTTTGGCGACCACACCGGCTTTTATTCTTTGGCAGATATGTATCCACGGTTTCATATCACATGTATCACGCATCGCAAGAATGCCGTGTATCCAGCAACGATAGTAGGTATTCCCCCGCAAGAAGACGCTTGGATTGGCAAAGCCACAGAGCGTATCTTCTTAGGTCCGATTCGGTTGACGATGCACCCCGATATTTTGGACATACACATGCCTGTGGCAGGAGTATTCCATAATTTGGTGCTCTTCAAAACCAATCCGCACTTCGATGGACAAGCTCTGAAGATTATCAATGGTTTGTGGGGTGCCGGGCAAATGATGTTCACCAAAGTTGTGATTGGGGTGGATACACCGGATGCATTGACCGATTATTTTGAACTGGCGAAGTATATTTCTAAGCATGTAAATGTGAATGAAGATATTATTTTCACAAAAGGACCAAGCGATGTGTTGGATCATGCTTCGGCGAAGTTTGCCTTTGGAGGCAAGATTGGGATTGATGCCTGCAAAAAGGCGCAAACCATGGAAAATATTCCGTTGATAAACAAAACGGACATATTCACTAAGTTTGATGAAGTGAAAAAGATTAATGATGTATTTTTGAAGTACGATATTTCCTTGGTTATTATGAGTGTGGAGAAAAACAAAGAAAATCATATTCGAGATTTGAGCAAGTTTTTATTGTCCAATAAGTGTATGTCGGGAATCAAGTTTTTGGTTTTTATTGACAGTCATACCAATGGAGTGGAGATTAAAGATATTGCATGGTTGGTGTTGAATAATATTGACCCCGAACGTGATATTTTTGTGATTGACCACACGCTCATCATTGATGGAACCATAAAAACAAAGCAGTTTGACAATTTCCTGCGTCCGTGGCCCAACATCATTGTGGCTGATGACAAAACCATCGAATCGGTGGATGCCAAATGGTCCGACTTGGGCTTGGGTGAGTTTATTGAATCGCCTTCGCTGAAATATAAAATGCTTTTGGGCAAGGGAGGAGCTGTGAGGGAGGAAGATTGATTTGAGATTTTTGATTTTTGGTTTGTGATTTGAGGATTTAGATTTTTTGACCACGGAGACACGGAGGACACTAAAAACCACTAAGAACACCCCCCGCCTTATTCGTAACCTGTCCCGCACACGAACCATTGTG
>CAIWVT010000566.1 GCA_903916135.1 uncultured bacterium | reverse complement strand
TTTTGTTTTTCTCAAAAACAAGGAAATATTTGGATGTTTGGACAAGGTGGAGCATTAGATTTTAATGGAGGTACACCAACAGCATTTTCTGGTAGTCAAGTTTTTGGTAGTCCTACACAATCTGGTGACTATATTTATAGCGAAGGCTGTACTTCTATTTCGGATAGTAGTGGAAATTTATTATTTTATTCAAATGGAAGTAAAATTTGGAATAGATTGAATCATATTATGCCAAATGGAGATAGCTTAGATGGGTTCTACTCTTCTACCACAGCTGCATTTGCAATACCTATTCCTTTAAGCAGCTCGCTTTATTACTTGTTTACAACTGATGGATTAGAAAGATATTTACAACATGGTTTGAGATATTCTATTGTTGATATGTGTTTAGACAATGGCAATGGCGACATTATCAATACGCAAAAAAATATTCCCTTACTTGATTCTGCTGATGAAAAACTTTGTGCCATAGCTCATCCTAATGGAACTGATATTTGGCTTATAGCACATAAACACTTTACAAATTCATTTTATACTTATTTAATTACACCTTCAGGCATTAACGCACCAATTATCACTAATATTGGTTCAATACATACAGGTGGTTTTGGATTTTATAATGGCTGTGGTACTGCTATTGGGCAAATGAAAGCATCTTCAAATGGTAATAAAATAGGACTAGCATTTACAAATGTTAGCCCATCGGTAGCAGAACTTTTTGATTTTAATACTACAACTGGGGTTTTATCTAATGTTATCAGTTTGCTTACTTATAATGGAGAGTATGGTGTTGAATTTTCTAATGACAATTCTAAATTATATATAACTAGTGGGCATGGATTAGTTCAATATGATATTAGTTCAGATGATCAATCTACAATTAATTTATCAGTATTTCAAATATCAAGTGCTAGTTGTGAACCAGGACCACTTCAGCTTGGACCAGACGGAAAGATTTATGTAGCGCGATGCACTACAGTATTAGGTATAATTAACAGCCCAAATAATATTGGCATAAGTTGTAACTATATAGATTACGGTATTAATATTTCTCCTGCTACACATAACACATCCCTGCCGAGTTTTATCGCAGGTTATAATTATAAAAATAATGAAAGACCCGGTTGCATAACAACAGGAATAGAAAATGATTTTTTATTTAATCAGCTTAAAATCTCTCCCAATCCCTTCTCCACTTCCACTCAAATCTCCTTCGACAAAACCTACCGCAACATTGCCCTTTACCTTTACGACCTCCAAGGTAAACTCCTCCTGCAAAACCATTATTCCGATTGCAATCAAATCACCCTGCACCGCAATCAACTCAGCAACGGGCTGTATTTTCTAAAGATAATCATAGATGATATGCAAATTGAAACGAGGAAGATTGTGATAAGTGATAAATGATTTTAAATGTAACCTTATGAAAAAAGTAATTACGCTTATTGTCTTCTTTATGTGTATGACAAATATCTTTGGACAGGATAGCACGAAAGTAAAAAACGTGTTAGTGATACAAAGCACAAAAGAGCAGACGTGGGGACCGGGACCATCAAGACCGCCCACCGTGTATAAAACAGGGAAACGGATACGGGTTGTTACCAACACTATAAATCTTGTAGGCAATATTGAATATATCTCCGATTCATCTATCACCATAAAAGGTAAAGAAATAAAATTGAAAGATATTACCCGTATCAATAAGTATCGTAATGGCGTATTGCCTGTATTTGGTGGGGTAGTTACAGCAACGGGCATTGGTTTGTATATTTATTTTGTGAGATATTATGCCAAACATACCTACAATTATGATGGAACGGAAGGAAGTGCTTCCATAGGTTCTGAAGTAGGTTCAATTCTTATTGTTTTTGCGGGAGCGGTTGCCACTTTGGTCGGTGTTATACGAGCGGCAACCGCCAAACATTATCGCATGAATGGGAAATGGAAGTTTTTGGTAAAGCCTGATATTTTCACTGCACCCCAGTTTATGAATTCCCCCGGCAATTTCAATCCAGCAAGAGATTCATTAAATCGTACCCCGAATAGATTTATGCCCATGCCATTCCCAAAGAAAAAGAAAGCTGCGAAATAGAAATACAATATATGGAGAATCTCTATAAATATAAGCGAACTGCAAACCTGCAATCAACTCAGTAACGGACTATATTTTCTAAAGATAATTATAGATGAAAAAGAAATTGAAACAAAGAAAATAGTGATAAGTGATTAGCAGTCTTAGTGTAACTTAGTGCTCTTAGTGCCTTAGTGGTTTATTCTTTTTTAGCCACAGAGTAACACAGTGTAAAGAAACAGAGTTACACAGAAGCGTTTAGCGACATTCGTAATTCGAAAATTCGTAGAGGCTATCCTTGGTATTTGGTATTTGGAACTTGGAATTTGGATCTTTAAACTTAAAATATGAAAACAATCATCATCCTCACCGGCGCCGGCATCAGCGCCGAAAGCGGCATCCGCACCTTTCGCGACAGCGACGGGTTGTGGGAAGAATATCGCATCGAAGACGTAGCCACCTTCGATGCTTGGCAACGCAACCCACGTTTGGTGCTCGACTTCTACAACCAACGCCGTCGGCAGCTTGCCACCGTGCAGCCCAATGCCGGACACTTTGCCTTGGCGCAATTGGAAGAAAAATTCAAGGTACACATCATCACCCAAAACGTGGATGATTTGCACGAACGCGCCGGCTCCTCTCGCATACTGCATCTGCATGGCGAACTCACCAAAGTACGCAGCACTGTGGACGATAGACTTATTTATGACATAGGCTACAAAGATGTGAACCTTGGCGAGCATTGCGAAAAAGGCTCTCAACTGCGTCCCCACATCGTGTGGTTTGGCGAAGCTGTGCCCAACATCGAACCCGCTGCCAAGCTAACCGAAACTGCCGACATCCTGTTGGTGATAGGCACCTCGCTCAATGTGTATCCCGCCGCAGGATTAATCAACTACGCCCCGCGCCACGCGCCCAAATATTACATTGACCCCAACGCCGCCAACGTGCAACATTTCCATAACCTTACCGTGATAAAAGAAAAAGCGGGGATAGCACTGCCAAAGTTGGTGCAGGACTTAATGAAATAGCAGTCGAATAAACGAACTCCAAACTATTTCTTATTATACCGATTCATCGCTTTATCCGCCCCTTCACAGATAAAACTTTTGATGGCATCCACAGCAATTTTTATGCGAGGCACCATAATTTCTTCTTCGGCTTTCGTCCATTTGCCCAGCACATAATCAATCTGATATCCTTTGGCAAATTCGTTACCAACTCCTACCCTCAGTCGGGGAACCTCTTCGGTTCCGGTGGTCAAAATAATATGATTTAAACCATTATGTCCGGCATCCCCGCCTTTCTTTTTCATACGAAATGCGCCTGTCGGCAAATCCAAATCATCCAAAACCACTAAGGTGTTTTCTAAAGGAATATTTTCGGCAGTAATCCAATATTGAATAGCCTTTCCACTCAAATTCATGTAGGTGGAAGGTTTCAGCAGCACCAATGATTTTCCTTTAAACTTTATGTTTGCCACAGCGCCTAATCTTCCGCTTTTAAACGTGGCTTTCAAATCCATCGCTAAAGCATCCAACACAATAAACCCTATATTATGACGTGTATTTGCATACTCATCACCAATATTTCCTAAACCTGCTATTAGAAATTTTTTTGATTCGGAAGGTATCATGTTTTTGTCATTTATTTAGGTGTTCTATAAACTATGCCGTAACGTTCAATAGTATTGAAGCGAAGTCCCGACTTTTAGTCTCGATGAGCATTTTAAAATTAATCGTCAACGATAAAAAAGCAATTATAGAGCACAAGTTAAAAAAAGCCGCCAACAGTAGTTAATTGTGGCAGCTTTTTATATGAATTAGGAACTATTATTTTTTTGCTGCGGCTTTTGGCGCGGCAGCAGCAGCTTTTGGAGCAGCGGCAACTGCAGGTGCAGCGGCAGCGGTTGCGGCGGCAGCTTCCTCAGCGGCTCTGGTTATACTTATACCTATAATAGTATTGTTTTTATTATCAAGCACAGTATAATTATCACCTTTTATATCTACAACCTTCACAGACTGTCCGATTTCTAAACCTTCAATGCTTACGTCTATAAACTCCGGCATTTGCGCAGGTAAAGCTTTAATTTTTAGTTTACGAAATTTCTGAACAATTTTTCCACCTTTTAACACACCGGGTGCTGTTCCGGAAATCCGTATCGGTACGTTCATAATAATTGGTTTGCCTGCAACGAATTCCATGAAGTCTGCATGATAAATGTTGTCAGTTACAGGATGAAATTGCATATCTTGCAAAATGGTTTCATACGTTTTATCACCAATTTCGATATGAATAAAGCATACTTCAGGTGTATAAACCACCTTTAGAAAACTTTTTGAATCGGTGAAAAAATGTACTTGTTCTTTGCCGCCATAAATCACACAAGGAACTCCACCGTCTTTGCGAATTTTTTTAGCATCTTTTTTCCCTACGCCCTCACGAAGAGAACCGCTCATTGATACTACTCTCATAATTTGTTTTTTTTTTAGTTATTATTAATTGAATTTATTGTAATGTCGTAAATTTAAAGTGCGAACTGATAGACTCACAATTCACCACGCTTGTGATTACATCTGCAAAAAGATTGGCTGTGGATAAAACTCTTATTTTGCTCGATTCTTTTCGCAAGGGAAGTGTATCGGTTACTAAAACTTCGCATAAAGCTGATTTTTCTATTTTTTCATAAGCACTGCCCGACAACACTGCGTGTGTGCACATAGCGCGTACACTTGCAGCACCTTGGTCCATAATTAGTCCGGCGGCTTTGGTGATAGTGCCTGCTGTGTCAATGATATCATCCACCAACACCACATTTTTACCTTGTACATCGCCAATCAATATCATGTTGCCAATCATATTGGGTTTGGGACGTTGTTTGAAACATACCACCAACTCTGCATCCAAAAACTTGGCATACGTACCGGCTCTGCGTGTTCCGCCTGTGTCGGGCGATGAAATGGTGAGGTTTTCGAGATTCAAACTTTTTAAATAAGGTACAAACACGGAAGAAGCATAGAGATGATCTACCGGAACGTTGAAATATCCTTGAATTTGATCGGCATGTAAATCCATTGTTATCAAACGGTTAATGCCGGCAGTGGTGAGCAAATCGGCAATGAGTTTGGATGTGATGGGCACCCGTGGTTGGTCTTTGCGGTCTTGACGTGCAAAACCAAAATAGGGTATCACAGCGATGATATGACGAGCCGAGGCACGTTTGGCAGCATCTATCATCATAAAAAGCTCAAGTAAATTTTCTGCAGGAGAAAAAGTGGATTGTATGATAAAGACTTCGTCACCACGAATGGTATCGTCGAAAGAAGGACGAAATTCGCCATCACTGAAGCAAGCATAGGATACATTGCCAAGCTTTTTACCGTAGCTTTCGGCAATTGCGTCAGCAAGATAGCGCGTTGCTCTCCCCGAGAAAATAGAAACGTTGGATGCCATAGTTTAAAATTTGAAGGCACAAAAGTAGAAAAAATTTGCGAAACCAATCATATAATAATTACTTTTGAGCTAAATATTATTTTAATGTAATGGCAAAGCATTAACTTTGGAGACAAAAAAGAAGATATCAACGAATGATTTTTATGTGTAATTATTAAAATTGATAGCATCGAAAGAACAAACAAAACATCTTGATTTGAAAGATATTATTGATAAAAAAGATTTCTTCTTCTTTAGACTTGATACTTACTAACTCATCAAATCAAAGTAATCTTAACCAAAATTATTGAGAAAAATTTTCTTCTTTAATAAAGGTGCCTTTATCATCATAAAATTTCCAAACACCTACTTTTTTTCCGTTTTTGTAATTCCCTTCAATTTGTTTCTTTCCATTTTCATGAAAAATATATCGGTAGCCATCGTCTAAGCCCTCTTTAAAAATTCCTTCGCTCCATTTATTGCCGTTCTGATACCATGAAATCCAAAGCCCGTCGCGTTTATTGTTTTTATATTCGCCCTCCATGTATTTTTGGTGGTTGGGATAATAAAGAATTTCTTTCACTAAGGTTTTCGTTCTATCGTTTTCTTTGAAAAATCGAACTACTTTGGCACTTCCGTCGGGGTAGGATTGCACAACCTCTTCAACGACTTTAGATTTACAGGCTGTTAGCAGCAATATAAAAAGAGCAACATAGAGATAAGGAGATTTCATAAAAGAATTTATTTTTCAGATTTATTTTTCTTTTGTAATTCAGAATATTCTTCGTTTAAACTTTGTAATATGTCGGAAGTGATTTCAAGCCCTGTGTTTGCAAAAAGCAAGCTGCCGCCATACGATTTTTCAAAAATGAAAGTATAGTTTTTGTTTTTATTATAGCGGGTGATATTACTTACGATACTGTCGTGAACTTCCATATTACGTTTCAATTTTTCTTCCTGAAGTTGTTGCGCCAATCTCGACTCAAGCTCTCCAATAGATTGTTGTTTTTTTCCAAGAGTTTCTTCTGTTTTCTTTTGTTGGTCAAGGGTTAACAAGCCTGCTGTGGCTCTTTTGATATAGTCGTCGTATTCTTTTTGAAAAGCACTTACAGTTGTTGTGTATTGATTCTGCAAAGATTTTTCATAATTAGCCAATTCTACTTGAACATCTAAAACATAATCATAATGTGCTAAAATTGTGTCGGTATTGACAAAGGCAAAGGTTACGTTTCCAATGGTTTTAGGAGGAGTTGTGTCAATTTTGTTTTTCTTTGGAAGAAAAAATAAAATAAATAAAGCAATAACTCCTGCTATAGTGAGCAGATTTAGTATTCTGAAAATATTAAATCGTTTATGTGTGCAGCAGTCTGCTTTTTTCTCATTAGTGATAGTTTCGTCAACCATATCGTTTTTCAATTCTTCGTTCATAAATTAAAAATGTATTTATTTGGATAATTAGTTTCCTATTTCGGATAAAAATTTGATGCGCATGAGTCTGATTTCTTCTTCAGTGAATTCGCTTTCACCAAGTTCGTCCAGTGCATCTTCTATAGAATCTGTTTCGGCATCATGAAAGTATTCGAATATTTCAATTTGATGATAGGGATCCACAGATTCATCAATATAATAGGTGATGTCTAACTTTGTTCCCGAGGCGACGATACTTTCCAATTCGGTGAGAAGTTCTATCATTGGAATGTTTTTTGCCATGGCAATATCTTCAAGCAAAATTTTACGGTCAATGCTTTGGATAATAAAAACTTTTAATCCGGATTTGTTCACTACTGATTTCACGACCATATCCATAGGTCGAATGATTTCGTTCTCTTCTACATATTTTCCAATGAGATCAAGAAATGGTTTGCCGTATTTTTGTGCTTTACCTGCTCCAACGCCAGTGATTTGAAGAATCTCATCCATCTTAATGGGATATTGGATTGCCATATCCTCTAAAGAAGGATCTTGAAAAATGACGAAGGGGGGCAAATCTTCTTTGCGTGAAATTTGTTTTCGGAGGTCTTTTAATAATGAAAACAGGACCTTGTCGGCGGTGCTGGTTTTTTCGCCACCTGCAAAGAAGTCGTCTTCATCATTGTTTTCATAATCATGATCTTGGGTGAGCATAATAGAGTAAGGTTCTTTTAAGAATGACTTTCCTTCGGGTGTAAGTTTTATAATTCCATAGTTTTCGATATCTTTGGTGAGCAGAAGGTTGACGAGGGTTTGACGGATTACGCCATTCCAGAATTTTTCATCTTTTTCCATGCCTTTGCCAAAAACATCAAGTTTGTTATGTTTGAAGGATTTGATGATGGCAGATGGTTTTCCGATAATCACCTGAATGAGATGGACAGCTTTGAATTGTTCTTTGGTTTGCTTGACGGCTTCAAGGACTGTTTCGACGTATTCGGTTCCGTCAAATTTGTTTTTAGGATGGAGGCAGTTGTCGCAGCTTTGGCAGTTTTCTTGGTTATATATTTCACCGAAATAATGTAGTAATAGTTTGCGGCGACATACGGAAGATTCGGCGTAAGCAATGGTTTCTAAAAGGAGTTGTTTGGCGATTTCTTGCTCGTTGACAGATTTTTTTGCTGAGAATTTTTCGAGTTTTAATATGTCTTCATAGGAATAAAACGAAATACAATTTCCTTCGCCATCGTCGCGCCCTGAACGACCTGTTTCTTGATAATATCCTTCTAAACTTTTTGGCACATCATGATGGATTACGAAGCGCACGTCGGGTTTGTCAATACCCATGCCGAAAGCGATGGTGGCAACAATTATGTCAACTTCTTCCATCAAGAATCTGTCTTGATTGCTTTTGCGGATTTCGGAGTCTAAACCAGCATGATAGGGGAGGGCTTTTATACCGTTGACCTGTAGGGTTTCGGCAAGTTCTTCAACTTTTTTGCGGCTTAGGCAATATATGATACCTGATTTCCCGGAATTACTTTTGATATATTTAATGATGTCTTTGGATACGTCTTTTGTTTTTGGGCGCACTTCATAATATAGGTTGGGACGATTGAAAGAGGATTTGAATAGGGTTGCTTTCATCATGCCGAGGTTCTTTTGAATGTCGTGCTGGACTTTGGGTGTGGCGGTGGCTGTTAGCGCAATGACGGGCACATCTCTGCCGATGGCTTTTACGGTTGGTCGGATGTTGCGATATTCCGGCCGGAAATCGTGACCCCATTCTGAGATGCAGTGGGCTTCGTCAATAGCATAAAAAGATATGTCGAATTGTTTGAAAAATTCGATGTTGTCTTTTTTTGTTAAGGTTTCGGGAGCAACATAGAGTAATTTTGTTTTCCCATTAATTAAATCGCTTTTCACTTCAATAATTTCTTCTTTGGAGAGTGATGAATTTAAGAAGTTAGCGATGCCTTTTTCTACGCCGAAGTTACGGATGTTGTCCACTTGGTTTTTCATCAAAGCGATGAGAGGCGAAACGATGATGGCTGTGCCTTCGCTCATGAGCGCAGGTAGTTGATACGTGAGGGATTTGCCTCCACCAGTAGGCATTATGACAAATGTGTCGTTGCCAGCCAAAATATTTTTGATGACAGCTTCTTGATTGCCTTTAAATGTATCGAATCCAAAAAAATCTTTTAAGATTTTATGTAAAGAAACATCTCCTTTTACTTTCATTTCTAATGGATTTGCCAATTTGAATGGTTGTTTGTTTATGAAATTTATTACTATGATTAGTCTATACAAATACGAAATTATAAAAAATTACAGACAAACCAATTTTTTTTTTAATTTTTTTTTTATCACCAAGAAAAAGGAAGCGTTTTTGATTACTATATTTGCTAAGAAAAAAAACGATTATCTAAAATTATCTACTGATATCAATGATTTCAGTAATGCTTTTGTTGATATTGTTGATGAATATATTTTTATTAGTACCTGAAACTTTTTTTTAATAAAATTATTTCGGGGTATGCAAAGTTAATAAAATTATTTAGAAAACAAAGAGGATTATAATTATGTTTATTTTTTTTGTGATGCTAGGAGGAATTTTATCAATAGGTTTAGCATTTGAAGGTCGGGGATTTTTGTTTTTGGTTCGGGAGTTTTAGATTCGGTATCGGGGGTTTGAATTTTGGATATAGGGGTTGTGATTTCGACAGCGGGGGTTGTGATTTCAATATCGGGGGTTTGAGTTTTGACATCGGGGGTTTGAGTTTTGATATCGGGGTTTGTGATTTCGACAGCGGGGGTTGTGATTTCGACATCAGGGGTTTGAGTTTTTTGGGGCTCCATCGGCCGGTCGAAGTTGAT
>CAIWVT010000565.1 GCA_903916135.1 uncultured bacterium | reverse complement strand
TCTACTCCTATATGGCTTAGTCTAGCATAAGTCGTTAATATCCTTATAGGTTCTACCTATTCACTTTTTACAATCCGCCTTCGCAACGCAATCAGGCAGGTTCATTTTTTAGTTCCTCATTATTCATTATTAACACCCTGTTATAGTCCCGACTGCAAAGTCGGGGTTGGGGTTTTTAATTTTTCATTTTTAGTTTTTCATTTTTCATTAAAACCTGTTGTGCGAAGTTTGCGGCTGTTGTGCGAAGTTTGCAACTTCGCACTTTCTAAATTGTAGTTTGCAACTACATTATTTTCTATATAATTCATACGTATAGCTGATTTTATTATTCTTCCACAAATGTACCCCGTTCGGCTTAGGCTCCAGCCTAAGTCGTTAATATTCTTAAAGGTTCCACCTATTTAATATCCAACTGCTAACGCATTCAGATAAGTTTTTTTTTTTTCCTTTTATAATTCGAGTACAAATATACTATTTATTATTACTTCAGCAAATTTTTAGTTTTTAATTCAAAAATTTATCAACGAAAGAACCAATTGCCTTATTTTCAGAACTTGCTCATAATTCAAGTCTAATTCTCTTTTTGAAGGAAGTACCATATCACCGGGGTATCGCATATCTACTGCATAATCGCTAATGTTTTCAAACTGAATTTCACTAAAAGAATCCTCAATCAGTATGCATTCTTTAAGCAGATATTCGATATCATGAGTCCTGACAAAAAACACCCCATTATACTCAAGGAAAGCTTTTAGAAACTTTTCAGCCGATTGCTGTAGATGAAATCCTGCGCTTGCCAAAAACGGTTCTTCATCCTTCATTATTAAGCTATACACCTGCAAGTCTTCTTCTGCTTTTTCAAGCCATTGCTTAATATATTTATTTTTTTCTTCAGTCATATTTCAACTCCCGTTGCTAAAGCTTCATTTACTATATGGTTTGTAAGTTCAGAAATTCGTTTAATTTCGGCATCGGAAGTAACAAAAATATCTATAGCTATTCGTTCTTCGGCAAGGTCTCCTCTGATATTTTGTTTTATTCCGCGTATTTCATCCTTATTCATATCTTCATGAATTATAGCCATCACATCATAATCACTCCTAATATCATATATTCCTTTTGCACGTGAACCAAAAAGAATAATTCGGGCACCTGGCAGAAATCGTTGAATGACTTCATGAATTAAATTTATTTTTGGGTCAGCGGTTGTCACTTTTTTAGTTTTTATTATTCTTATAATTAATTCACTGTTGTGCAAAGTTTGCAACTTAGCACTTCCTTATTATAGTCCCGACTGCAAAGTCGGGGTTGGGTCTCTTAATTCCTGCCTGCGTGACACCCTGCCCGACTGCGTTATGCAGGCGGGAGTCAGGCAGGTTTCATTTTTCATTTTTCATTCCCTGTTCGGCTTAGGTTCTACCTATTCACTTTTTACAATCCGCCTCAGTAACGAAGTCAGGCTAGCTTAATTTTTAAAACCCTCCATATTCGATTATATCCCTCCCCGTTATAGTCCCGACTGCAAAGTCGGGGTTGGGGTTCTTCATTTTTCATTTTTAGTTTTTCATTTTTCATTCAAACCTACTCCCCTGGCGCCGGCTCAATAGGCTTCAAACTCATATTAACCTCCTGATTCTCCTTCTTTATAACCAACAAAGGCACCTCTTTTCTTTCAAATCCATCCTTCTCAAAAACCAACACCACTTCCCCATCCTGATAAGCTCCCAAGGTATAAAAACCTCCCACATCGCTCTTCACACCATGCTTCTCATCTCCCAAAATATAAACACTAACTCCCTCCTCAAATTCCGAAGTCGCTAAATTCTTAACAACACCGGCAATATCACAAATCGCTTTCTTATACCGATGTCCCAAATCCACAATAACCCGTGATTTTGTATAAACTGTAACAAACTCATGATTATTTTCCTTAAAATGCTCCATCAACCTATCCATCTTCTTCAAAATCTTCATACATTTCGCAATATGAACTTCCAATTCACCTCGCAATCCTGCGCCTGCATCTGCATTATTCTTCGGAGCAGTCAAAAATGCCCTATAAGCATCCACGCTGTTTTTTAGATTAGTCATATTCAAAGGCAAAATATTATAATCCTCCAACGAAGCAACAATCGGGTTTATCACATTATAAACCATCTCTGCCTTATTTGCCTGTTCCGAATCCACCAAATGCAATATATCACTCTTAGTAAAATCCATTTTTTCAGCCAACAACGTATTTTCAGTATCATCAGCAAATGCATATCCCGAACCCGAAACTAACATACAATCCTGAACCATCAACATTCTCAGCCGTTCTTTTTCCTTTTTCGGACCGCTGTCAATTTCCATCAACAAACTCTCCTTCGCATCAATAATTACAATCTCAGCATCCAACTGACCCTTATACACGCCAAACTTCACAAAAGTTCCCCAAACACCACTATTTAATGTCAAAGTCTTCTGTGTCGTCTTTATCATGCGCCACTTATTATTCATTATTATATTCATATCTTTATGTATTAAATTATTTCGCTGCAAATTTAATCATTCTAACAACAACTCCAAATTATTTCTTTATTTTTTTCAACAAATAATTACTTCCAATCTTTTCTTCCTTTTCGCCTCCCAGTTAGGCAGAGGTTCCGACCTCTGTCTCACATATCTTTTTATGCTCTGCCTAAATCCTATCGCAAGTCGTAGTACGGCTCCAAGCCGTGCCACGACTAAAAACTATTGTGTTCTACTGTGCCTATTGTGGTAAAAAAAAGCCCAAAACCCGAAAATCAAATCTCGAACCACGAATCTTAAAACTTGATCGTCGAATCTTAAAAGTTGATCCACGAGTCTTAAAAGTTGATTCACGAATCTTAAAAGTTGATCCACGAATCTTAAAAGTTGATCCACGAATCTTAAAAGTTGATCCACGAATCTTAAAAGTTGATCCACGAATCTTAAAAGTTGATCAACGAATCTTAAAAATTAATGTCGAATCTTAAACATCGCCTCGCGAATCAGAAATTTACACCCTGAATCAGAAATATTATCCGCGAATCTTATTTATTGATGATAGAAATCAGCACATTACATTTCTAAATCCAAAAACCTGCCCACTTGATTTCAGTCAGGTTTAAAATCTTTTATGAGTTTCTGTGTAGAGGGTAGTTAAAAAATGTCTATTTTTGTAACCTTTTTCCGAACACTGAGTCTTTAATTAAAATGATAAGATATGTATAAAAATATTTGTGTTTTCTTTTTTATTGTAATAGCCAATTGGGCGTATGGGCAGCAGCCTTCGCGGGTAACGATTAAGGGTGTTGTTAAAGATAAAGAGAATGTGGAAGCGCCTTTTGCCACGGTGATGCTGCTGAATCCTAAAGATTCCACCTTGCAGAATTTTACGCAGAGCAACGACAAGGGGGCATTCACGTTTGCGAATGTGCGCAATACGGATTATCTGCTGAAGGTGTCGCTTATCAGCTATTTGCCTTTGCAGATGACGATAGCGCCGAGCGCCGTTGCGGTGAATGATTTGGGCGTGGTGGTCATCAAACCTATTGCCAAAGAACTGTTCGAGGTGGTGATACGCACCGCCAAAGCGCCGCTGACCATCAGAGGCGACACGATTGAATATGATGCCACCACGTTTAAAGTGCCGCCGGGTTCGTCGGTGGAGGATTTGCTGCGGCGTTTGCCGGGGATAGAAGTGGATTTGGCAGGCAACCTGAAAACGCAAGGCAAGGATGTGAAGCGTGTTTATGTTGACGGCAAGACGTTTTTTGGTAACGACCCCACGGGAGCGACGAAGAATTTGGATGCGAATGCGGTGGCGAAGGTGCAGGTGTTCGACGAAAAATCGGAGCAATCGAAGTTGACGGGCGTGGATGATGGGGTGAAAGAAAAAGCGATGAATTTGGAGTTGAAAGAGGAGTTTAAGAAAGGTTCGTTCGGCAAAATTACGGCAGCAGGCGGCAGCAACGAAGAAGGCATAGGGCGATGGGCAGGCAGAGGCAATTTTAATCGTTTCGACAAAACTACGCAGTTGTCGTTTATCGCTTATGGCAACAACATCAACGAAACGGGCGTGAATTGGGAAGATTATAGCGAGTTTAAAGGGCAGTCAACGTTTGATGAATATGATAACGGCGATTTTGGTTTCAGTTCGGGCAGGGGTAGGTATTATTATCAGAGCGATGAAGGCGCGCCGATAAGCTATTTTGATGGACGCGGGTTCACGAAAAACTATGGCGCGGGGGCTAACTTTAATTTCGATAATAAGAAAACGAAGTTCAACGTGTCGTATTTCTATAAAAACAACCATCAAAACTATGATGAGTTTGATTATAAAGAGACCTTCGTGGGAGATAGTTCGTTTATGAATCATGACACCACCGCCTATTCCGACCTGCGACAGAATCATACTTTGGCGGCACGTATCGAACAAAATATAGATTCGAACAATGTGATTATCGCGAAAGCAAATATCCGATATGGCACCATCAGCACCAACAGCCTGAGCAATGATTTTTATGCGGTCAACACGAATGAGATTTTGAACAACCTATTGACCAACAACAGCAGCGACAAAACTTCGTGGAAGCTCACGAGTGCTTTAATTTATCGCCACAAATTCAAAACGAAAGGGCGTTCCTTTGCCATCAGTGCTGCCTATAACAAAAACCCGGGCAACAACGATGATGATTTGTATTCGAACAACCGTTTCTTTGTGCCCACCTATGCCGAAGAGATTCACCGCAAGGCAGCGCAAGGCGTGGATAAGCAACAAATCAAATCGAGTTTGCTCTATACCGAACCGCTCACGAAGAAGTTCTTCATGGAACTGTTTTATAATTTCAACACCTCGGACAACAAAGTGAACCGACAAATTGCCGATGGCTTGCATGGCGATATCAGGATAGATAGTTTGAGCGTGTATTATACCAATACGGTGATGATAAACCGTTTGGGCACCGACTTTCGCTATTCGTTCAACGGGTTGAACATCATGGTGGGCATTGCGGGACAATATCTGCAGATGAACGGCAAATATTCTATGGATAAAAATATGCCGTGGATCACCGACCCCATCAACAAAACCTATTGGAGCATGAGCCCGAAAGTTAGCTTTTCGTATGAGTTTCCCAACAATATGTATCTTGATTTTGAATATGGTTATGAGCTAACAGAGCCCTCCTTCGAATACTTACAGCCCATTCCGAATGTGGACAACCCCTTGTATCAAACCAAAGGCAATATCAACCTGAAACCCGAACGCACTCACAGCGTCAACTTTAGTTATAACTATTACAATCAGGCTTCGTTTTCCAACGTGGGGTTCAATGTGGACTACAATTATTGTCCCAACAGCATTTCGTATAATAAAAACATGATATGGACCGACTCGGTGGGTATAGTCACTGAGTTGTTTCCCGAAAACAATTCGAAATCAAACAACATCAACTCTTGGTTTTGGGCGGGATATCCTATAGTGAAAACAAAATTCACCAACAATTGGAGCTTGGGATTCTATTACGATAATGGAGGCGCTTATGTGAACAATGTTTTTAATAAAACCAATCAGTATCAATATTACATAAACACTTCGTTCAATATAACCCCCGGGCAGAAACTTGTCATTGCACTTTCGGGCAAGGCTACGCTCAACGATGACCGACTTTCCTTGCAGCCCGACCGCAATCAGTTTGAACAGAAATACACTTCGGGTTTATCCGTCAAATGGCAGTTTGCCAAGAAAACATTCTTTGAGGGCAATTTCGATTATGAGTTTTATCGTAACTCGGCTTATAATTATGTGAAAAATATCCCGATTCTGAACGCCTCGGTCAGGCAGATTATCGGAAAAAAAAACCATTTCGAGATACGCTTGGCGGCTTTCGACATATTGAATAAGCGACAGTATATACAGCAATACTCTTCGTCAAATTATTATTTTCGCAGCACTGCTGAAACATTGGCGCGCTATTTCATGCTCAGTTTTAGTTATAACATAAAAGGCTACGAAACGAAAATCAAAAAGAATCGTGGTTGGGATTAATATGCAAACACGAAGGACATGAATTTAAAAACTATTTTTATGAAGAAACAAATCATATTACTTGTTGTTGCGATGATGGCATGGGCACTGCCCAACAAAACGTTTTCGCAGCAAACCGAAGGCACCGTGAGATATTTAACCACCTACGATTGGGTGAAGATGATAAACTCCTGCGATTATCTGAGCAAAGACCGCAAGGACAAAATTGCCTATATGTGGGGCAACCGTTCGGAATGGAAGATGTTCAACAATTTGTATTTCTCTTTGCAGAAATCAAAATACGAAAACTCGGAAGAGAAAGCCGAGCCCGACGAGGAAGGCTATAATGGCAGGAAAGAAACCTTTTTCATCACGCGCAACTTCGCAGCCAACACCTATTTTAATGCCTTGGAGATGTTCGGCAAGGTATATCTTGTGTCCGATTCGCTCAAAGCTCCCGATTGGAAAATCCTCAACGACATGAAAGAAGTTGCAGGGCATGTGTGTATGAATGCCTCCTTCACCGACACGCTTATGCATCAGAAAATCATCGCGTGGTTTGCTTTAGACATCCCCATTCCCGCAGGTCCCGACCGCTTCTTTGGATTGCCGGGTTTGATTCTTGAAGTGAACATCAACAATGGCGCAAAAATAATGACTGCCGACAAAATAGACTTCAAAACACTCACCACCGAGTTCGATATGCCCAAAAAGCTAAAAGGAAAGCAAATGAATACGCTCGCTTATCTCACCTACATCAAGAAGTTTCTCGACGAGAAACGGAAAGCGGAGGAGTATCCGTGGGGTTTACAATACTAAAAGGGATTCTATAGATTAGATTTTTCGAGGCGGACAAGATTTTTAAAAGCGGAGTTTACTTATGTAAATGAGCATTTTGAAAATTGAAGTCCAACGATGAAAAAGCAATTTATAGAACTCCCTTATCGCATAATCACCAACTTCTCATTAGCCAATATTTCATTGTCGGAGCTGAGGCGTATCAAATACAAGCCTTCGGGAAACTGACTTACATCTATGGTTTTGGATGAGGTTTGCGCCGCAACAGCCGTTTCATGCACCTTATTGCCTGCCATATCATACATGCTGAGCAGGCTATGCTGCGGAATATCTTTCCCTGCAAAGCTTATCACACATTGATTCGCGGCAGGATTTGGGCTAACGATGGTCGTTATGCCTGCAGCAGCCGTTTCCTCTTCTATGCCCGAAAGACTTCCGCAGTAAATCACGCGGTTAAAGGAGTTCACGTTGTTATACGTATAAGTGACATCCGCCACCAAAGCATTGGCAGCCGCCACGCTCATGGTTTGCGCCTGCAGCACCAAGGTTCTATGATAATTCGTAATATCAAACGTCACATCATTACACAAGCCGTTGCCGTTAGAATCTATCACAGCCATAATGCGCCCCTCGTTGTAGCCTGTGCCTACGTGTACGCTCGTGTTTCCATTGGTGGTGAGTCCTCTGAATTCTACATTGGTATTGCTGCCTCCTGTGTTGCCTGCTGCGCGTTTCTTCCATTTGATATTGCCCGCTTTGTTCATACAAATCATGGCGATGGTAAATGCACTGCCATCGTAAATGCTGCCATCCACTACCACATCGCGACCGTTGTTGATGGCGGCGATTTCTGTCAAGGTGAATTGTGTGTAGGTTACGGTGAGTTCGTTAAAGGTAAGCAGGTTGAGTGCTTGGTCGAAAAAGGCTACAAATTCGGTTTTGTTATCGTTAGAGTTGTTGTAATATCCCACCATGCCATATCCGCCGGTAGCGTTCAATTTCACGATGCGCAACGGCAAAATTTGCATCCCTGTGTAGGTATAAGCCGTATGCGAAAGCAGGGCACCCAAAGCACTGAGCTTGAAAGTGAGTAGCGAATTGATGTTGTAGCCCGCTGCCACCACATAGCCCGTACCGTCGGGGATGATGCTCCAACAGGTGATGACGCCCGTGCTCAAAGGATAAAAATACTGCTGCTGCCATTCGATGGCGCCACTCGAATTGCATTTAATCACATAATTATATAAGGTGCATTGTCCGCCACCAAACAAAAAACCATTGTCGCCACTCACGGCTTTCGACAGGGCGATGGAATTCATATTGCCCGAAGCCAGATAATATATCTTTTGCCACAGCATGGCGCCCGCACTACTTATTTTGATGATGAGTGTGCTGCCCGTATGTTCTGTGGAGGCACACATAAAATAGAAACTCCCATCGTTAGCTTCCACAATTTTCAACTGAGCGGCAGCGATGGCGGCATCCGTAAATTTATATTTCCACAACACATTGTAGTTGGCATCCCAACGGATGACTTGCGTTTTCCACACACTGTCGGCGCCAATGGTGATGTAGCCGCCCGAGCTAACATGTTCAATTTTTTCGAAGGAGCCATTGTTGCCCACTTTGAAATAGGCAGTGGTTTGCGCGTGCAAAAAGGATACACATAGCGCGAAAAGGATACAGGATATTATTTTTTTCATTTAAAAAGATTTTAGTTTCCCTAATGACGTATTATTTTTCATTTGGTTGCTTGGGGGCGAAAATAATTATTAAGTGCTATGAATTATGTCACACACAAAGTGAAGCCTTCACTTGGACCCTGCTTGGAAAATGCCTATACAAACTCGCAATCCATCATGGAGTTTTTCAAAGAGAAATTCACTTTCTATAAAGTTGCTTTCGAGAAAGATTTGGTAGATCGGGCGTAAAACTATAGATATTTGAGGTAATTCTGCCAAAAAGTATTACCTTTGCAGAAAATTATTACTTTGAAATTCGACGAATTTGGCTTCGACCTGCAACTACTTGATGGAATAAATGCGATAGGTTACGAGAACGCCACCCCTATACAAGAGCAGACCATTCCAATTATCATGCAAGGCAACGACCTGATGGGGTCGGCGCAAACAGGCACCGGCAAAACGGCTGCATTCCTATTGCCTGTTATCAATAACATCATCACTTCCGTAGCGAATAACTTCATAAAAGCCTTAGTCATCGTACCGACGCGGGAGTTGGCAGTACAGATTGACCAACAGATGGAAGGCTTTTCCTATTTCACTCCGGTAAGTTCCATTGCAATTTATGGTGGCACCGATGGTGCCTCATTCGAACGCGAAAAACAATCCTTGATTGATGGTGCCGATATGATTATTTGCACCCCGGGACGCATGATTGCACATATTAACCAAGGTTATACCGACTTCTCGCATTTAAAATATTTGATTTTAGACGAAGCCGACCGCATGTTGGACATGGGTTTCTTCGACGATTTGATGAAAATCATTGGGCGTTTGCCTGAGAAACGACAAAACTTGTTGTTTGCTGCCACGATGCCGAAAGAAGTAAGTGTGTTGGCGCGGAAGATATTGGTGAATCCTTTGGAAGTATCCTTAGCGGTGTCGAAACCGGCGGAGAAGATTCTGCAGGTGGCGTATTGCGTTTATGATGCACAGAAGATTCCTTTGACTATACATACCTTGAACTCGGATAAACTCCGCAGTGTGTTGATTTTTTGCTCCACCAAGAGTGCCACGAAGCAAGTGAGCCGCGAGTTGAAACATTCGCGTATCAGTGTTGCGGAGATACATTCGGATTTGGATCAGAAGACGCGCGAACAAGTGTTGTTGGACTTTCGTAACCGTAAGATAAATGTGTTGGTTGCTACCGATATTTTGTCGAGAGGGATAGATGTTGAGGATATTGACTTGGTGATTAACTATGACGTGCCGAATGACGGGGAAGATTATATACATCGCATCGGACGGACGGCACGTGCCCAATCGGATGGAGTTGCTATCACCTATATCAATCAAAAGGAAATGGGGAAGTTTGCCGAGATTGAAAAGTTGTTAGGCGAGGAGGTGTATAAAGCTGTTGTTCCGACAGAGTTTGGCGAAGGACCCGCGTATGAGCCGAAAAAGAAGTTTCAAAATGCGGGCAGAGGGAAGTTTAAAGGTGGTGGGGGAAGGAAACGGTAGGGTTGGTTGTTATATTGCTCAATTGTTTAATTGTTATATTGTTACATTGCTAAATTGTTTAATAGCTACATTGTTTTTTATTAGGCATAGCCTGAAGGGATAGATAGGTTTTTTGTTGGAACAACAATCCTATGGGGCGCATTTGGCGTTTATACTAATGCGGTCTGTGTTTTTTGGAGTTCGGTCGGTGTGTATAAGAGTTTGGTTGGTGTTTATAAGAGTTTGTTCGGTGTTTATAGGAGTTCGGTCGGTGTTTATAGGAATGCGGTCGGTGTTTATAGGAATGCGGTCGGTCTTTATAAGTATGCGGTCGGTTTTTATAGGAATGCGGTCGGTGTTTATAATCGTGCGGTCGGTGTTTGTAGTCGTGCGGTCGGTGTTTATAACAGTTCGGTCGAGGCTTTGGAAACGGGCGTGGGAGTAAGGATAGGTGAGTTTTTTTGGTTAAAAAGAGGTGGTTTGGGGAATGAAAAATTAAAAATGAAAAATGAAAAATTTTAGGACTTGACATTTCGGGATATCTTGGTTATTTTTTGTTTTTTTTTGACCCCAACCCCTCCCGACACTTTGTGTGCGGGACAGGTTAAAAAGGGGCTATAATAGGGAGGGATGATTTGAAAGATGTTTATGTGATTTTTGAATTTAGATTTTATAACCACTGAGACTCCCGACCGTCGGTACGGGACAGGACTAAGAGCGCAAAGGGACACTAAGAGGATTATTTTAGATTTAAGATTTTGAATTTAGAATGAAGAGGAAATGTACCAGATGTTTTTTTGTGAGAGGTTTTTTTATTGATAGGATTATTTTTTGGATGTATGAGGATGAGGGTTTAAGATGTTTTTTTGGAAGTTTTTTTTCAAAAAAAATAAAAAAAATCACTGTTGTCCGATTAAATAATATATCGTCCCTAAAGGGACTTAAATTCAACT